>JAAYYY010000578.1 GCA_012515125.1 Chloroflexota bacterium | reverse complement strand
GCCACGGCGTTGCCGTCGATGTCGGCGACGATCAGCTCGATCTCCAGCGGCTCGCCCTGGCGCACGAAAGTGCGCTCGCCGCGCATGCCCACGTAGAGCGTGCCGGGATGGACGAGCAGCGTCGTCGTGCCCGCCCAGGCCTGCCGGTTCACGTCCATCACCGAGGCCTCGGCGCGTACCGAGAACGGCTTCGTCCCTTCCAGCTCGTCAAAGTCCAGCCGCAAAAAATGTTTGCCATTGGCGTCGGTGACGCCGGTGAACGTCTCTACTTCGCTCTCGCCGGGCCAGAAGTCGCCCGGATAGAAACCACGCTCCTCATAGACCGGCCCCTCAAAGAACCACCAGGGCTCCCAGACGCCGAAGGTGAAGTCGGGCCAGCCGGGCGGGCTGTAGCTGCCCGGCGTCCAGGTAACGTTCCAGGTCACGTCGGCGTTGGGCAACGGCCCGCCAGCGTAGTAGGTCGCTTCCACGCCGACCACGGCGAACTCGCCCGCCACGTAGGGGCCGGTCGTCTCCTGGAAGGCGCCGACCTCGAACTCCGGCCGGCGGAACTCCTGGATCTGGAACTGGTGGGCATACTCGCGCCCGTAGCCCGGGATGTCGTCTTCGGCGTATAGCTGCACGCTGGCATAGCCGAGGTTGGCGTTCTCCGGCAGTGTAAAGGTCAGGTCGAAACCGCCCAGAGCGCTCACTGCTGCCTCACCGCTGCCGATCTCGTTGCCGAATGGATCGATGACCTGGTAGCGAACGTGATCCACGCCACCGGGCACGAGATCCACGTCGCCGGTCGGGCTCCAGTCGATCTGCCGGATCCAGCCCTTGACGCGCACTTCTTCCTCCGGCCGGTACATGGCCCGGTCGTCGAAGGTGTACCAGAGCAGCCCCGGTCCCTCGTCGGCATCATAGACCGGCAGCCGCGTGAGGATGGCGACGTCTTCGCCGCGCTGCGCTACCAGCATGCCTTCACGATTACCGCTGACCGCCAGCCGGGCCAGCCCCTCGCCATCCGTTACCGCCTGCGCGCCCTCGTAGCGCACCTCGACCCCGGCCAGCGGCGCGCCGGTCAGCAGATCGGTCGTCCAGGCCAGCGCCGTGCCCGCCACGTTGTCGATGAAAGCGTCCAGGCCGATCTTCGTGACCTGCACCCAGACGCGCACCCGCTGCTGCTCCCATTCCCACTCTTCCTGCCCGCGCAGGCGCGGCGGCTCGACGACGACGACCAGATGGCCGAACTCGCCGTCTAGCGCCTCGCCCAGATCGACGTTCGTCTCAGTGAGCGTATCTTCCACCGCCTCGACGCGGATGGTGCGCTCCAGGACTAGCTCACCGGGCGGCTGGGGCCGCTCCCGGTCGTCGCCCCAGTAGCCGCGGTAATTCTCGTAGGCGCGCCAGTCAGCCGGCGTCACCGCGTAGGCGCGCAGGTCGAACTCGGTGTAGTTGATGCTGTATAGCGTCAGCTGCGACTCGTCCAGCGCGGGATCGACCGTCACCAGCTCCTGTTGGGGGCCGGTCAGCAGCGCCCGCGCCCGCCCCACGCGGAAGCGCACCGTCTCGTCGCTGCCCAGCGTCTGCCCGAAGATATCCTGAATCGCACCGTCAACCGTCACGCGATAGGTCGTACTGCCCCGGCTGTTGCCACGGATGACCAGGCTATTGCCGCGCACGTCGACGATCGCCCGCTCCAGTGCCGGGGTGATGGTCACCATTGCCGGGTCGAAGCTCTCCGGGTCGAGGGGATTGTTGAAGATGATGTTGAACGGATAGAGGGGATAACAGTCGTCCCAGCCGCAATTGTTCTCCGTAATGCGCAGCGCGGCGTAGGTACGGAAACGGAAGCTCTGCTCGGCCGGCGTGGTCAGCGGCCCTTCGGCCGAGGGCGTGCCCGCGCCCACCGTGACGACGATCTCGCTGTCGGCCGGCAATAGCTCGTCGCTGCGCAGGGCGAGCCAGCGCTGGTCCAGCGCGTTTCCGACCAGACGGCTTACCTGCTCGTCGGCGGCGATCTCCTCTTCTGTCGCCAGGCGCACCGGCACGGACCGGCCGTCTGCCGTCACGGTCAGATGCTCCAGGATCGCCTCGGGCACAATCTGCTGGTCGAAGCTCAGGAAGAGGAGCGGGTCGCGCGGCTGCGGGCTGCCCTCGCCGGGGTAGCTGCTTACAAGCTGCAGCGGCGGGGTGTTGAAGCGCCAGGAGACCGTTTCGGCGAGCACTCCGCCCGTCGCCGACTGCGTACCTGCCGGCACTTCCACGATATACTCGGTGGACTGCGGCAGCCGGTCCAGCGCCGCGGGGTCGTATTCAAAGACCAGGGTCTTGGGCCCCAGCCACTTCCACACCCCCGGCAGCGACGGCGTTATGGTCGCCGGAACCTGCTCAGTAACGGCGTCAATGGTGTCCAGCGGCACCATCGGCTGGTTAAACGTCACGCTCACGAAGGGGGCCAGCTCCACGTCGCCTTCGGGCGCGAAGCGCAGCACCTCCAGCGGCCCGCCGGGATCGGCCTCGACGGGCGGCGGGGTGAGCGTCACCGGCGGCGGAAAGGGCTGCTCGATCATCTCGCCGGGGCGCGGCGCCGGCAGCGAGGTCGGCGGCACGTCAAATTCCTGTACGTCGCCTTCTTGGGCTGCCACGGTCGGCAGCCGGGCAATGATCGGCGCGACCTCGTCCGGCGAGAGTGGGGTGCCGGCTGCCAGGGGGAGCGGTTCCACGGCGTCGGGCTGTTCCTCGCCCTGGCTCAGGCGAACGCTCAGCCGCGAGACGCCTGCAGCCCGGCCGTCGGCAGCCGCCACGTCGCTGCTGATTACGCCCTCCGGCCCGGCATCGGGGTCGGTGCCAGAATCGACGACGACCGGATGGTTACTCTCGCCACCCGGTCCATTCCACAGACGGTAGAGCCACATACCACCGGCCAACGCTCCTACGACAGCCACCAGGGCCACAACGAGCAACAATGTTCGACGTTTCATGGGACCACTCCTTAACTGCCACGCCGCCTGCAGGGCCGCCGCTGCAGCCTAGCCTGATTGCATTCTACCTCTATAGACGCCGCGTCGCAGCATTTGGTTCCCGCTATCTTCCACGAGAAAAGCCACCTTTCTGAGCATTGGCTTAATGCCGTGGCACGCCCTGGCTGTTCAGAAGTGAACGGCCTATGCGTGGGCCCAGCCCGAGGACGCTTTGTCTTGGAACCGCTTCCAACCTTGCGGCCCTCTCCACTGCCGGTGAGGCACAATATACAAGTGCGGAGCCTGTTCTGGCCTATTTTTGGCCCCTCTTTTGGGCAAAAACGGCAACGCGTCAGTAAACGGCGCTTGACACCATCTCCTGTTTACGTTATTCTAATGTAAGCGCTTTCAATTGCGCAGGGGGTACGATATGGGGCACTCCCTGAGCCTTTGGGTCATATGATGACTTACTCACCACCATTAACGTTGAAGCAAATCGGGGAAATGGCCGGCGTTTCCAGCGCCACCGTCTCGCGCGTCATAAACAACCACCCCAACGTCCGGCCTGAGGTGCGCGCCCGGGTACAGCGAATCATCGCCGAGACGGGCTACCAGCCGAACGCCGCCGCGCGCACGCTGGCCGGCCAGCGTTCCCGCATCGTCGGCCTGGTCATCCCCCAGACCGCACACATCCTGTTTACCGACCCCTACTTCCCCCGCCTTATCCAGGGCGTGACGCATGCCTGCCAGGTTCACGACTTCACGCTGAGCCTCTTCCTGTTTCACGCCGTCGAAGACGAAGCCAAGCTGTCTACCCGTATCTTGAAGCGCCAGATCCTCGACGGCGTGATCGTCACGGCGACGCAGATCGGCGACCCTCTGGTGAGAGAGATGCTCGCCAGCGATATTCCGTTTGTCCTTATCGGTCAGGACGGGACGGAAGCGGTGAGCTTTGTCGATGCCGACAACGAAGCGGGCGCCTACACGGCGACGAGCCACCTGATCCGCCTCGGCCGCAAGCGCATTGCGACCATCACCGGGCCGATGAACAACCTCGCCGGCGTTAACCGGCTCAATGGTTACCGCAACGCCCTGCGCGATCGTGGGCGCCGCGCAGAGGAACGCCTGATCGCCCACGGCGACTTTACTGAAGCCAGCGGCTATGCAGCCATGCAGCAGCTACTCGCCCACCATCCGGATGCCGTCTTCGTCGCTTCAGATACGATGGCAGTTGGCGCTCTACGCGCCCTGCATTCGGCTGGTCTGCGCGTCCCGCAGGACGTCGCCGTCGTCGGTTTCGACGACCTGCCCCACTCCGGCACATTCAACCCGCCGCTGACGACGATCAGACAGCCGATCAAGCGGGCCGGGATGATCGCCTTTGAAACCTTGCTGGATATTGTCGAGCACGGTCTGGAACCGCCGCGCCGCATCATCTTGCCCACCGAGCTGGTCATCCGCCAGTCGTGCGGCGCAGCGGCCTTGTCCTAGAGGAGGTGCTTATTGTAGAGACAGCGCGTGGCCTCTGTAAGTTGTCTTGTAACCGCTTTCACCAACTATTGGGAGGAGATATTCACCAAATGAACAAGAAGTTCTGGCTTTTAGTCGCCCTTCTCGTCATTGCGAGCCTCGTCGTCGCCTGTGGCGGTGAACCGGCTGCGCAGGACGGCGCGAATCAGGCTGAAGACGTGGCCGAAGAGCCCGCTGCGGAAGAGCCCGTTGCCGAGGAACCCGCTGCGGAAGAGCCCGTTGCCGAAGAGCCTGAGCCTTCTGCCGACGGCGTCCGCGAGATTCGCTGGTTCATTGGCCTGGGCGCCGGCAGCAATCCTGAAGAGGTCGAGCGCGAAGAGGCGTTCGTCGAGCTCTTCAACGAAGCCTATGGCGACAAGTACAGGCTCGTCATGGACGTGGTCACCAACGAGACCGCCTACGACGTTCTGAAGACGCAGTTTGCCTCTGGCGACGTCCCGGACATTGTCGGCCCGGTTGGCGTGCGTGGCATGTACAGCTTCGAAGGGGCCTGGCTTGACCTCGCTCCCTACATCGAATCGCAGGAGTACGACCTGTCGGACTTCAACCCGGCCCTCATCGAGTTCTACAACCTCGGAACCCAGGGCCAGATTGGCCTGCCTTTCGCTGTCTATCCGTCGGCTCTGTGGTACAACAAGGACCTCTTCGACGAGGCCGGCCTGGATTACCCCCCGCACGAGTGGGGCGCCCCCTATGCGGACGGCGATGAATGGACCTTCGACAAACTGCGCGAGCTGGCCATGTACCTGACCGTTGACGCCAACGGCAACGACGCCACGATGCCTGAGTTCGACCCGGACAACATCGTCCAGTTCGGTTACCACCCGATGTGGACGGACATCCGTGGCGCCTGGACCTTCTTCAGCCCGGCCAGCTTCGTGGGCGAAGACGGCGCCGCGGCGATGCCCGACGCCTGGAGAGAAGCCGCGAGCTGGCACTACGAGGGTATGTGGACCGATTACTTCATCCCCAACAGCAGCTATGTGAACAGCGACTTCCTGGCCCAGGGCAACACCTTTGGCTCGGGCAACGTGGCCATGAACCCGAACCACACCTGGTACACCTGCTGCTTCGAGGGCGCGAACTGGGACGTGGCGGCGATTCCTTCCCACAACGGGCAGATCACGGCCAAGCTACATGCCGATACCTTCGTCATTCCGGCGGCGGTGAAGGATCCTGACCTGGCCTTCGAGGTTCTCAGCCTGATGTTGGGCGAGTTCGCCGACGAGCTGGTTGACGTTTATGGCGCCTTCCCGGCCCGTATCAGCCTCCAGGAAGAGGCTGTTGCCCGGATGCAAGAGGCTTATCCCGACGCGGACCTGCAGGTCTTCGTGGATGCCCTCAACTACCCGGATAACCCCAACCACGAATCGGGCATGCCCAACTTCCTCAAGGCAACCGACGTCTACACCTCGTTCGCTTCTCTTTACGAGACGGACCCCAACCTCGACCTTGACGCCGAGCTCGATAAGATGGTGATCGAGCTCGACAAGGTCTTCAAAGAAGTCGAACCGTAACCAGATGAATAGGTGGGGGCAGCCAGTGGTTGCCCCCACCTATTCCCATCGGGAGGATCCACCATGACCACTCTCGACCGTGTTGAGCCCCCCGACACCGCTGCCATTTCATCGCCAGTGCGGGCGCGGCGTAAGCGTCTGAGCGGCAAGGAACGCTGGGAGAGGAAGTGGGGCCTGTTTTTCATCTCGCCCTGGATCATCGGCTTTCTGGCCTTTACCCTGCTCCCGGTTCTCGCCACCCTGGTCTTCGCCTTTACCGACTACAACCCGGTGCGTCCCGACGACATGTCCTTCGTCGGCCTGAAGAACTGGAACACGCTCCTGCACGACGCGAAGGTATGGAAGTCACTGCGGGTGACGGTTACCTATGCCCTGCTGGCCGTTCCGGCCAGTTTCATCTTTGGCCTCTTTCTGGCCTCGCTCGTCAACTCCTACTTCCTGGTCGGCCAGAACATATTCCGCACCCTGTATTACAGCACCTCGATGATTCCCGTGGTTGCGGCGGGCGTCATCTGGGGCGGTGTCGCCAATACACAGACCGGCTGGCTGAATCTCGGCCTGGAGGCGATTGGCATCAAAGGGCCCGACTGGCTCAACGATCCCACCTGGATCTACCCGCTCCTTGTGCTCATCGGTCTGTGGGGTGTGGGCAACCTGATGTTGACGCTTCTCGCCGGCATGCAGGGTGTGCCAAACGATGTCTACGAGGCGGCGGTGATCGACGGCGCGAACGGTTGGCAGCGCTTCTGGCGTATCACCATCCCGATGATTACCCCCGTCATCTTCTACAACCTGACCCTGATGCTCATTGGGGCCTTCAAATACTTCGACCTGGCCTACGTGCTCAAGAACGGCACGGGCCAGCCCCAGGACGCCACCCTCTTCTACGCGCTCAACTTCTACAAAAACTCCTTTGAGTACAACCTCATGGGCTACGGCTCGGCGCTGGCCTGGGTGCAGTTCGTGATTGTACTGATCCTGACGCTGGTGCTGTTCGGGACGGCTCGCCACTGGGTCTATTATGCCGGCGAGAGGAGGAGCTAACCCATGGCTACAGCCACCTTTAGCCCGCACGTATCGCGACACCAGAAGGAGATTCTCAATCGTATTCTGGTGACGGGGATCGCGCTCTTCGTCGTCATTCTGTTCCTCGCGCCGCTAGGCTATATGTTCACGACGGCGGTGAAGAGTGACTCGCAGATGAGCGATCCCAATGCGCCGGCCTACTGGCCGCACTCGCCGATGACGATCACGCACGAGGGCCAGGAGATCCCGGTTTTCCAGGTGCCCATGGAGGATGGCGAAATCCGCGAGCTGGGCCTCGTCACGAGAAAGCGCACAGAGAGCTGGTTCATCGACCCGGATAATCCCGAGGCCGGCGAGATCCATTGGGTGGGCAACTGGCGGCAGCTGACGCCTGTCTATGAACCTGACGCCCAATGGCAGAACTTTCCAGTGGCTTTCGAAGAACTCAACTTCCTGCGCCTGCTGCGTAACACGGTCATTATTGCCGTGCTCGGCACGCTCGGTGCGGTGGGCTCTTCCCTCTTTGTCGCCTATGGCTTTGCTCGCTTCCATTTCCGGGGCAAGAATGTGCTCTTCATGATCCTGATCGCCACCATCATCTTGCCGGTGCAGGCGACCTTGATCCCGACCTACATTCTCTTCTCGCGTATCGGCTGGACGAATACGTTCCTGCCGCTAATCGTGCCCCACTTCTTCGCCAACGCCTATAACGTCTTCCTGCTGCGCCAGTACTTCCTGCAGATTCCGCGCGAGCTGGACGAGGCGGCGATGATTGACGGCGCCAACCCACTGCGCATTCTCTTTTCTGTGATTCTGCCCCAGTCGATCCCGGCGCTCACCGCCGTGTCGCTCTTCCACTTCTTCTTCGCCTGGAACGACTTCTTCACGCCGCTGGTCTATCTCGTCTCCCGTCCCCAGCTGTGGCCCCTGTCGGTGGGTCTGCAGAAGTTCAACGCCCTCTACGGGCGCCAGCCGAATATGATCCAGGCGGGAGCGTTGATTACGCTGGTCGTGCCTGTCGTCGTCTTTTTCCTGGCCCAGCGCGTCTTCATGCGCGGCATCGTCTTTACCGGCGTCGACAAGTAAACCGCCGTTGAGGCTCGTCGATGAGGATAGAGCGCTGCCGCAGCACACATGGAAGATGGCGCCACCTGCTGGTTAGCGCCGCGCTCGGCACAATCGCCGCCCTGAGCCTCCTGGTCGTCGCCTGCCAGGAGCCTCCGGCCACGCCGGTTCCGCCGGTCACTGCCAGCGCAACGGCGCCCCTACCGGCCGGCACGCCCACCCCAGAGGCGACCCCGGACAGCCCAGAGCCCGCTGCGGAACCCGGCGAGCAGGAACCGGCCCCTGCCGGCACAGAGGATCCGGCGCTGCTGCTCGACGACTTCGAGCTGGAGACGCTGCCCAGTGGTCAGGACGACTTTGCCCCGATCGGCTTCGACACCTGGAGCGATGGCAGCGCAGTCGCCGTAACCCCGCTTGTGATCGAGCCCGGCGACGAGCTGGCCCTGCCCGATCAGGAAGGCAGCAACACCATCCTGCAGCTTGATACGGAGGTGGGCCCCAGCGGCTGGGCGGGCTTCACCCATGCCTTCGCCGACGAGACACTTACCGCCTGGACGCCGCGCGACTGGAGCGCCTATGAGGGCATCTCGCTCTGGCTCTATGGCCGGGAAAGCGGCGGCACGCTCTACGTCGATCTCCTCGACAACCGCAACCCCGACTCTCGCGGCGATGACGCCGAGCGCTGGACCTACGAGATTGACGACGATTTTGCCGGCTGGCGCTATCTGGAGATCCCTTTTGCCGATTTCCGCCGCAAGGAGATTGGCAACGGCGCTCCCAACGACGGCCTCAACCTGACTGCCCTGCACGGCTACGCCGTCGGCGCCTTTGGCTCTGTCGCGATGGGGCCGCAGACGCATTACGTCGATCGTGTGGCCCCTTACGGCGTCGCGCCCATCCGGCCCGTGGAGGTCAGCTTCGCCGAGGCCGCCTATAGCGTGCGAGAGACCGGCCGGGCCAATGTGGTCGTCGAGCTGAGCAAGCCTGCTACGCAGACGGTCAGCGTCACCTACGGCGTGGGCGCGTCTCTGGCGACGCCCGGACGGGATTATGAGGCGATTGGCGGCAAGTTGAGCTTTGCGCCCGGCGAAACAACCCAATCCTTCAGCTTCAACGCCATTGACGATGGGCTTCACGAAGGACAGGAACAGCTCATGCTGCTGCTTACCTCGGTCGAGGGAGCCGAGTTTGGCTTTCAGCGGAGGGCGACGATGACTATTCGCGACGACGACGAGCGTGACCCCCGGCTCCTCTTCGACTTCGAGCGCTTCCCACCCCTGCGCGCGAGCGGGCCCGTAAGCCTCACGCTTACCCGGCTCTTGCCCGGCGACGAACGCGCCCTCCCGGGACAGACTGAGCCCGAGCAGACCCTGGAAGGGCACTATACCGGCGGCGCGGAACAGGCCAGTCTTGACCGCCGTTTCGGTGAGGGGCAGGACTGGAGTGAGCACGCGGGCCTAACCTTCTGGTTCTACGGCGAAAACAGCGGCGCAGCCTACACCGTCGAGCTGCTGGAGAACCGGCTCTCGCTCACAGCCGAGACGCCGCCCGAGCAGTGGCAGCTTCTCTGGAGCGACGAGTTCGACGGCCCGGCTGGCCTTCCGCCGAACCCGGCCATCTGGCAGCCGGAGATTGGCGACGGCACGCTCAACGGCATCCCCGGCTGGGGCAACAGCGAGCTGGAATATTACACAGGGGAGCCGGAGAACGCGTCCACCGACGGCCAGGGTAATCTGGCGATCACCGCCCGTGCCGTCGATACCGAGACCACCGACCTCATCTGCTGGTATGGTCCCTGCGCCTACACCTCTGCCCGCCTGATCACGCGCGACCGCCTGGAGGTCGCCTACGGGCGGGTCGAGGCGCGGCTGAAGCTGCCGGCCGGTCAGGGAATCTGGCCCGCCTTCTGGATGCTCGGCACGAACTTGCAGACGATAGGCTGGCCCCAGTCTGGCGAGATCGACATCATGGAGAACATCGGCCGCGAGCCGGCGACTGTCCACGGCACGATTCACGGACCCGGCTACTCCGGCGCAGACGGCATCGGCCAGGGCACTGATCTGCCGGAGGGCGCAGCCTTCGCCGACGACTTCCACATCTTCGCCGTCGAGTGGCGTCCCGACGAGATCCGCTGGTTCGTGGACGGCGAGGCGGTCTTTACGGTTACGCCGGACGATATCCCGCCGGGAGCCGAATGGGTCTATAACCATCCCTTCTTCCTCATCCTCAACGTCGCCGTCGGCGGCAACTGGCCCGGCCTGCCGGACGAGACCAGCACGTTTCCCCAGACAATGCTCGTGGACTACGTGCGCGTCTACGGCGCCGAGAGCAGCGGCGAGCGGTACAGCGCCACCTTCGTGGACGACGTTGCCGGCTGGCGCGAGGTCGCACTTCCCTTCGCGGCGTTCGCCAGCGACCCGGAAACCGGCGGCGCGGCTCCGCAGCTTACGAACGTTTCGGGTTTCCGTTTTGTCCTGCCGGCCGGGCACAGCAGCACATTTCTCCTGGACCGGCTGCGCTTCCTCGATTGAGGCGCGTCTCTGGTCTGCACCCCATTAACAACCTTTGTAGGACGGTACCTTGATGCAAACCTCTCATTCTGCCGCTTCGCCTGAAGCTGCAACTGCCATCGCCGCCCGTGTCGCGGCGCTTCTGGAGCAAATGACCCTGGCCGAGAAGATCGGCCAGATGACGCAGGTCGAAAAGAACAGCATTACCCCGGAGGAGGTCGCCCGCTACGCCATCGGCTCGGTGATCAGCGGCGGCGGCGGCAACCCCAGCCCCAACACGCCGCAGAGCTGGGCCGCCATGGTGCGCGCTTTTCAGGAAGGCGCCCTGCAGTCACGGCTGGCAATCCCGATCATCTACGGCGTGGACGCGGTACACGGCCACAACAACGTCTACGGTGCGACGATTTTCCCGCACAACGTCGGCCTTGGGGCGACCCGCGACCCTGCTCTCGTCGAAGCCATCGGCAGCGCCGTCGCCCGCGAGCTTGTCGCCACGAACGTCCACTGGGACTTCGCCCCCTGTGTCGCCGTCCCGCAAGATATACGCTGGGGGCGCACCTACGAGGGCTTCGGCGAAGACCCCGAGCTGGTGAGCGCCCTCGGCGCCGCCTTCATTCGCGGCATGCAGAACCGGAACGGCCGGCGGGCGCTGGACCACCCGCACGCGGCCCTGGCCTGCCCGAAACATTTTGTCGGCGACGGAGGGGCAGTCTGGGGAACGACTCGCAGCTATCCCTGGCTCGGCCCGCTCTGGACGAGCGACGACGATCGCTACAGCATCGACCAGGGTGTGACCGCCGTGGACGAGGCGACGCTGCGCGCTGTGCACCTGCCGCCTTATCGGGCCGCCATCGAGGGCGGCGCGCGCAATATCATGGTCAGCTACACCACCTGGGGCGGCCTCAAGATGCACGCCCACCGCTACCTGTTGACCGGCGTGCTCAAGGGCGAGCTGGGCTTCTCCGGCTTTCTGGTCAGCGATTGGCTGGCTATCCAGCAGCTCGATCCTGACCTGCGCAAAGGCGCCGCGACGGCGATCAACGCCGGTCTGGATATGGTCATGGTGCCCTACGACTACCGCGCCTTCATCGAGGCGCTTACTGCGGCGGTGGAAGCGGGCGAGGTTCCCCAGGAGCGCATCGACGACGCCGTCTCCCGTATTCTCACCGTCAAGCTCGAGCTGGGCCTCTTCGAGCAGCCCCACGGCGACGAAAGCCTGCTGCCTGTCGTTGGCAGCGAGGAGCATCGCGCGCTGGCCCGCCGGGCCGTCCGCCAGTCGCTCGTCCTGCTCAAGAATGAGGGGGGCGTTCTGCCCCTGGGCCGGGATCTGCCGCGCCTCCTGGTCGCCGGCCGTGGCGCCGGCGACATCGGCATCCAATGCGGCGGCTGGACCATTGAATGGATGGGCACGCCGGGCCCCATCACGCCGGGCGCCACGCTGCTCGACGGGCTGCGCGCCGCCGCGCCGCAGACGGAGCTGCTCTATGACGCAGAGGGGCAGTTTGCCCCGGATGTGCGCGCGCCGGTCGGGCTCGTCGTCGTGGGCGAAATGCCCTATGCCGAAGGTGAGGGCGACCGCGCCGATCTCAGCCTCTCCGCCGCCGACCGCGAGCTACTCCGCCGGGTGCGCCGGCATTGCGACCGGCTCGTGGTGGTGCTCTACAGCGGCCGGCCGCTCGTCGTCACCGGCGAAATCGACGATTGGGACGCGCTGGTGGCGGCCTGGCTGCCGGGCAGCGAGGCCGGCGCCATCGCCGGCGTCCTGTTTGGGGATCACCCGTTCCAGGGCCGCCTGCCCTACACCTGGCCTCGCGACATGGCCAAGGTAGCGGACGGCACGGGCGAGCCCCTGTTCCCTTATGGGTTTGGCCTGTGATTGGCCGTAGGAATAGCTCATTGTAAATCGCCGGAGACGGAGCCCGTCCGACGCTGTGCCCGGCTCAGGATTACCGATCATGTTGCGACGCTGGAACATTGTTGCCCTCCTTGTACTCCTTTTACTGGCCGCCTGCCGCGAGGCTGCTCCGCCGGTTCCCACGCCTGACGCCCCGACAGCGCCGACCGCCGAAAGCGAAGCGCCGCCTGTTTATCAGGATGCCTCCCGCCCCATCCCCGAGCGCGTCGAGGATTTGCTGGCGCGTATGTCCCTGGCCGAAAAGATCGGCCAGATGACCCTCATCGAGAAGAACAGCCTCGGCGAAGGGGACGTGGCCGAATATTACCTCGGCGGCGTGCTCAGCGGCGGCGGCGGCTCGCCTCGTGATAATGCGCCGGAGGGCTGGCTGGAGATGGTTCGCGCCTTTCAGGAAGAGGCCCTGACCACCCCTCTGGCTATCCCAATCATCTACGGCGTCGATGCCGTCCACGGCCACAACAACGTGCCGGGGGCCGTCATCTTCCCGCACAACGTCGGCCTGGGGGCAACGCGCAACGCCGACCTCGTCAGTCAGATTGCGCGCGTCACCGCCGTGGAAGTCGCCGCGACGGGCATCTTCTGGAATTACGCCCCGACGGTTGCCGTGCCGCAGGACATCCGTTGGGGCCGCATTTACGAGGGCTTCGCGGAGCAGACCGATCTGGTCTCCGAGCTGGGCGCGGCCTACGTCGCCGGCCTGCAGGGCGACGATCTGACCGCCGAGACCGCCGTGCTTGCCACGCCTAAACATTTCGTCGGCGACGGCGGCACCACCTGGGGCAGCTCTACGACCTACCAGATCGATCAGGGGGTAACCGAGGTAGACGAAGAGACGCTACGCGCCATTCACCTGCCGCCCTACCAGGCCGCCATCGACGCCGGGGCGCGCAGCATCATGATCAGCTTCAGCAGCTGGGGCGGGCAGAAAATGCACGCCAACGGCTACCTCATCAACGACGTACTGAAGGGCGAGCTCGGCTTCACCGGCTTTGTCGTTAGCGACTGGGGCGGCGTGGACCAGGTTGACAGCAACTACGACGAAGCGGTCATCGCGTCGATTAACGCGGGCATCGACATGAACATGGTGCCCTACGACGCCGAACGGTTCATCAATAGCCTCACCGCAGCTGTGGAGTCTGGCGCTGTGTCCCAGGAACGCATCGACGATGCCGTGCGGCGCATCCTGACCGTCAAGTTCGAGCTTGGCCTGTTCGAGCGCGGGCTCCCGGATGAGAGCCTGCTCGATCAGGTGGGCAGCGACGAGCACCGTGCCCTCGCCCGCGACGCCGTGCGCCAGTCGTTGGTCCTGCTGCAGAACGAAGACGGCGCGCTGCCCCTCGACAAAGAGGCTCCCGTCATCTTCGTCGCCGGGGAAGCCGCCGACGACATCGGCATGCAGCTTGGCGGCTGGTCGATTAGCTGGCAGGGCATGCCCGGCGACACCACCGAAGGCACGACGATTCTCGAGGCTATCGAAGAGGTCGCCGCAGGCGAGGTTCATTTCAATCGCTTCGGTCGCTACGAGCGTATCGTCGACGATGCCGGCAATCCCATCGTAGCCGACGTAGGCATCATCGTGCTCGCCGAGCGGCCCTATGCCGAAGGCGAGGGCGACCGCGCCGATCTCGCCCTGAGCCAGCCGGAAATCGATCTTGTCGCCCGCGTTCGCGACCAGAGCGAAAAGGTCGTCGTCATCCTGATGTCCGGCCGGCCCCTGCTTATCGAAAGCGTGCTGGCCAATAGCGACGCCTTTGTCGCCGCCTGGCTGCCCGGCACTGAGGCCCAGGGTATCGCCGATGCGCTCTTTGGCGACTACGAATTCACCGGCCGGCTCCCTTACACCTGGCCCCGCACCATGGAACAGGTCACGGTTGATAAGAGCGCCCTGTCCGACAGCGGCTGCGAGGCCCCGTTGTTCCCCTACGGCTACGGGTTGACGACCGCCGAGGACGGTCACGTAGAGCTGCTCACATGTCCGTAATTGGCGCTGTCAGACGGGTGCTGTTGATTCTTCCGGCCCTGCTGCTCCTGGCCGGCTGCCGGGGCGCGCCTACGGATGCGCCGGCCGTCACGGTGGCGCCCTCACCCACGCCTCCGCCCCCAGAGCCGCCGGCCGGCGTGCTCTATGTCGATGCCGCCTACGATCTGGGCGCGATCCCGCCCACCGTCTACGGCACGAACTATGGGCCGTGGATCAGCATCCCCCTGGAAGTGCAGGAGGCGTACGAGCAGTCACAGATCCGTCTCCAGCGCTTTCCCGGCGGGCAGTACGGCGACCTGAACAACCTGCGCCCCATCCAGATCGATCAGTTCATCAGCATGGCCGCGCAGATCGGGGCGGAGCCGATGATCAGCGTCCGTCTCTTCGACGGCACGCCCGAGCAGGCCGTCGAGCTTCTTCGCTATACGAATATCGAGAAAGAGTACGGCGTCCGCTACTGGAGCATCGGCAACGAACCGACCCTCTATGCCACCGCCCGCAATGCCCCGGAATGGGACGTGGAATTCTACAACGCCCGCTGGCGCGAGTTTGCCCTGGCGATGAAAGAGGCCGATCCCACCATCCTGCTCTTCGGCCCGGAGGTGCACCAGTATACGGCTGACCCGGCAGCCAACCCCAAGGATAGCAGCGGGCGCGATTGGATGACCGCCTTCCTCGAAGCCAACGGCGACCTCGTGGACGTGGTCAGCATCCACCGCTATCCCTTCCCCGTCGGCCTGAACGCGCCGGAGACGACGATAGAGCAGCTACGGGCGAACAGCGCCGAATGGGATGCGATTATTCCGGCCCTCCGTGGATTAATACACGAAAAGACGGGTCGCGATTTACCTATTGCCGTCACCGAGATCAACAGTCACTGGAACAAGGCTATCGGCGGAGAGGCAACGCCCGATAGCTTCTTCAGTGCCCTCTGGTGGGGCGACGTGCTGGGCCGCCTCATTCGCCAGAATGTGGACTACGTTGCCCACTTCGCCCTACAGAGCAACACCGGACAGGGCGGCTGGGGCCTGCTCTCGCGTGACGACGAGCGCCCCGCCTACTTCGTCTACCAGATGTACGCCCGCTTCGGCGACCGGCTCCGCTTTGCGGCTGCGCCGGCCGGCGACGTCAGCCTCTCTGCAGCCCTCGACGATGAAGGGACGCTCACGCTGATGCTCGTTAACCTCTCCGACGAGGCCCAGACGCTACCCCTGCGGCTCGACCACTTTGCACCGTCCGGCCCGGCTGCCGTCTGGCTCTTCGACGCCACTCACGAGGCCAGCCGCCTGCCCGATGTGCCCCTGGCGAGCGAAGACACTGTGACGCTGCCCGCCCAATCCATGACCCTCTATGCCGTCCCCGGCGAGGTCGCCCCTTAGGAGGTATGATGCGCCCCGATATCGAAGCTCTCATCGCCAGTCTGACGCTCGAAGAAAAAGTCGCGCTGCTTGCCGGCGACGACACCTGGCACACCGTGCCGATCCCCCGCCTCGGCATCCCCGCGATGAAGATGACCGACGGCCCTAACGGAGCGCGCGGCGCCGACGGCAACCACGGGCCGACCTCGGCCGACTTCCCTGTGGGCATCGCCGTCGCCGCCACCTAGAACGTCGCCCTCGTCCGGCGGCTGGGCGAAGCGCTGGCCGAAGAGACGAAGGCCAAGGGCGCTCACATCCTGCTCGCGCCCACGGTCAACATCGTTCGCTCCCCGCTGGCCGGGCGCAACTTCGAGACGTATGGCGAGGACCCCACCCTCACGGGCACGCTGGCTACCGCCTACATTCAGGGTCTGCAGAGCCAGGGCGTCGGCGCCTGCATCAAGCATTTTGTAGCCAATGATTCCGAGTTTGAACGCTTCACCATGAGCAGCGAGATCGACCAGAGGACGCTGCATGAGATCTATCTGACCCCGTTCCGTCTCGCCATCGCCAACGCCCGCCCCTAGGCGATCATGTCGGCCTACAACCGCGTCAACGGCGTCTATGCCAGCGAGAACCCCTATC
>JAAYYY010000577.1 GCA_012515125.1 Chloroflexota bacterium | reverse complement strand
TGCCCGAATACGCCAACCATCCGATGACGATGGTCACCTGGTTCGGGGCGAACGCCTATTGCCAATTCTACGGCTGGCGGCTGCCAACAGAGGTCGAGTGGGAGAAGGCGGCGCGCGGTACGGCAATGATAGTGGGGCACGGGCTGCCATTCCCCTGGGGCACGGAGATCGCCCCCAACAATGCCAACTACTACTCCTCTTTTGACCTCTTCGAGAAGCTATACGGCAAGCTGGGCAACACGACGCCGGCCGGCTTCTATAACGGGCGGACCTATGAAGGGTACGCCACCCTCGACTCGCCCAGCCCCTATGGCCTGTACGACATGGCCGGCAACGTCTGGCAGTGGATGGGGGATGACTATCCCAACCAGCATTACCGCTATATGCGCGGCGGCAGCTTTTATTCCTACGAGGTCGATCTGCGCGTCTGGAAGAACAACAGCGCCCATCCCGCGCATTACGGCCCTGCCGTGGGCTTCCGCTGCGCGAGGGATTGAGACGGGAGACGGCGACGATGACCATGGCGACGAAGCTACGCGGGCAGTTCAGACGCTATTGGCCGCTGATCAAGAGCCTGCAGACGGGATTGCTGCTGCTCACTGGGCTGGCGGCCTATATGAGCACGCGCTGCCCGGTGAGCAACTGGCAGACGCTGGTAGCCCTGACGGGCACGCTTTTTCTGGCGATCAGCGGCAGCACGGTGCTGAACATGTGGTATGACCGGGACATTGACGCCCGGATGCAGCGCACGGCAGGGCGGCCGATCCCTTCTGGCGCGGTGCGGCCGGCGGAGGCGCTGCGCCTGGGGCTGCTGCTGGCGGTCGCCGGTGTGGGCGGGGCAGTGGCGCTGGACCCTCTATACGGCGTGGTGGTCTTTGCCGGGCTGTTCTTTGACGTGGTCGTCTATACCGTCTGGCTGAAGCGGCGCACGCCCTGGGCGATCCTCTGGGGCGGCGTCTCCGGGGGCATGCCGGCGCTGGCGGGGCGCGCGCTGGGCACGGGGACAATCGAGTGGGTCGGCGTGGCGCTGGCGCTGGCGGTCCTTTTCTGGATTCCCACGCACATCATGACCTTTAGCATGCGCTACTTTGAGGATTACCGGCGGGCGGGCGTACCCACCTTTCCGGCGCGCTACGGTTTCAGGGCCACGCGGATGACGATCGCCATCTCCAGCCTGCTGGCGGCGCTGATGATGGGGGTGGCGGCCTATGGCGTGGGCCTGACGGTGGGCTGCCTGCGCCTGATGGTCGTGCTCTCCGGCGGCCTGTTGTTGCTGGCGGTTCACAGCCTGATGCGGCCGTCGGAGAGCCTCAATTTTGGGCTGTTCAAATATGCGTCGCTGTACATGCTCAGCGCCATGCTGCTCTTTTTCCTGGTCTGAGGACAGGCGGCAATGAAACAACTCTCGGTAATCGACCGTATCCTGCTCCTGTTCACCGCTATTCTGGCCGCGTACCAGATCGCCGTGGGCATCGACGGCGCCGACGCCGTGCCGCTCTGGGCCTATACGACCGGATTTGGGGTGCTGCTGCTGGCGGGACTGCTGCTGCTTATTTTCGGCTTTGACTGCCTGAAGAGCCCGCTTGTCGTGGTCGTCTCCACCCTGATCCCACTCGCGCTCTCCGTTGGGTTGGTCTGGGAATACCTGCCGGCGTGGCGGGTGCCCTATGCGCTTTTCGCTGGCGCCGGCTTTGGCCTGGTCGTGCTGACGCGCCTGGCAGGGGCAGGCCGGGGCGCGACGATCACCCTGGCCCTGGTCCACGGCGTCGCCGGATTGACCATCTTCGGGCTGCCCCTGCTGCTGAGCCTGCGCGGCGACGTTGCGCCGGGCTTTGCCCTGGTGGGCATCGGCGGCGGGCTGATCGGGCTGGGCGGCCTGTTGCTCCTATTCTTGAAGCTGGGCCGACCGGTTCTCTCACCGAGAATGATCCTGACGGTGCTGCCGGCACTCCTGCTGTTGACGCTCTCGGCCTTTGTCGCCGGGT
>JAAYYY010000576.1 GCA_012515125.1 Chloroflexota bacterium | reverse complement strand
TACGAGGTCGATCTGCGCGTCTGGAAGAACAACAGCGCCCATCCCGCGCATTACAGCCCTGCCATAGGTTTCCGCTGCGCGAGGGACTGAGACGGGAGACGGCAAAGATGACCATGGCGACGAAGCTACGCGGACAGTTCAGACGCTATTGGCCGCTGATCAAGAGCCTGCAGACGGGACTGCTGCTACTCACAGGGCTGGCAGCGTATATGAGCACGCGCTGCCCGGTGAGCAACTGGCAGACCCTGGTAGCCCTGACGGGCACGCTTTTTCTGGCGATCAGCGGCAGCACGGTGCTGAACATGTGGTATGACCGGGACATTGACGCCCGGATGCAGCGCACGGCGGGGCGGCCGATCCCTTCTGGCACCGTGCGGCCGGCCGAGGCGCTGCGCCTGGGGCTGCTGCTGGCGGTCGCTGGTGTGGGCGGGGCAGTGGCCCTGGACCCTCTGTACGGCGTGGTGGTCTTTGCCGGGCTGTTCTTTGACGTGGTCGTTTATACCGTCTGGCTGAAGCGGCGCACGCCGTGGGCGATCCTGTGGGGCGGCGTCTCCGGGGGCATGCCGGCGCTGGCAGGGCGCGCGCTGGGCGCGGGCACGATCGAGTGGGTCGGCGTGGCGCTGGCGCTGGCAGTCCTTTTCTGGATTCCCACGCACATCATGACCTTCAGCATGCGCTACTTTGAGGATTACCGGCGGGCAGGCGTACCCACCTTCCCGGCGCGCTACGGCTTCAGGGCCACGCGGATGACGATCGCCGTCTCCAGCCTGCTGGCGGCGCTGATAATGGGGGTGGCGGCCTATGGCGTGGGCCTGACGGTCGGCTGCCTGCGCCTGATGGTCGTCCTCTCCGGCGGCCTGTTGCTACTGGCGGTTCACAGCCTGATGCGACCGTCGGAGCGCCTCAACTTCGGACTGTTCAAATATGCGTCGCTGTACATGCTCAGCGCCATGCTGCTCTTTTTCCTGGTCTGAGGCAAGGCTGCGGCAATGAAACAACTCTCGGTTATCGACCGTATCCTGCTCCTGTTCACCGCTATTCTGGCCGCGTACCAGATCGCCGTGGGCATCGACGGCGTCGACGCCGTGCCGCTCTGGGCCTACACGACCGGATTTGGCGTGCTGCTGCTGGCGGGATTGTTGCTGCTTATCTTTGGTTTTGAAGCCCTGGAGAGCCAGCTTGTCGTGGTCGTCTCCACCCTGATCCCGCTCGCGCTCTCCGTTGGCTTGGTCTGGGAATACCTGCCGGGCTGGCGCGCGCCCTATGCGCTTTTCGCCGGGGCCGGCTTTGGCCTGGTCGTGCTGACGCGCCTGGCAAGGGCAGGCCGGGGCGCGACGATCACCCTGGCCCTGGTCCACAGCGTCGCCGGTCTGATCATCTTCGGGCTGCCCCTGTTGCTGAGCCTGCGCGGCGACGTTGCGCCGAGCTTTGCCCTGGTGGGCCTCGGCGGCGGACTGATCGGGCTGGGCGGCCTGTTGCTCCTATTCTTGAAGCTGGGCCGACCGGTTCTCTCACCGAGAATGATCCTGACGGTGCTGCCGGCACTCCTGCTGTTGACGCTCTCGGCCTTTGTCGCCGGGT
>JAAYYY010000575.1 GCA_012515125.1 Chloroflexota bacterium | reverse complement strand
GGGGTGGCGCTATTCCTCTGGCTTATCCTGGTCTTCATCGGCGATTTAGGGGTGATGGGCACGGCGCTGGTGCTCCAGCTGGACGTGAACCAGCTCTTTGCGCTGGCGCTCGCCAATCCGCTCCAGTTGTTCAAGATCGCCGCCGTCTACAGCCTGCGCCAGAACCTGGAAGTACTGGGCCCGGCCGGCATCTACGCCCTGCGGACGTATGGCAGCCAGCTACTGCCTCTGCTGGTAGGGCTGCTGCTCGCCTGGGTGCTGCTTCCGTTTCTGGCGGCAACGTTCTCGTTCAGGAGGAAAGGAATACTGTGAACGCCCGCCGTACTCTCTGGCTGGTCCTGATATTCGTTCTGGTTTTGGCTGCCTGCCAGTCGGGCGAAGACGCCAGCGGCCCGCCGGAAATCCGCTATGGCGAAGACGTCTGCGATCGCTGCAACATGCTGATCAGCGAGCCGCGCTTCGCCACAGCCTACGCCACGGAAAGCGCCAAGGTGCGTCGCTTCGACGACATCGGCTGCCTGTTCCTGCACGCCCAGGAGGAGGGCGAGACCATCGCCAGCTACTGGGTCCACGACTTCAACAGCGAAGAGTGGATTGCCGCGGAAGAGGCCACTTTTGTGGTCAATCCCGACCTGGTTACGCCGATGGGCTGGGGAATCGCCTCCTTCGCCGAGGGCGGCGACGCGGACGCCTACCAGGCCGAAGAGGGCGGGACTGTGCTGAGCTTCGCCGAGCTAAAGGCACAGATCGACAGCGGAGAGCTGAACCCGATGAGCATGGGGATGAAGCAGCACAACCACTGAGGAAGACGATCGGGATACAAATTAGGGACATTTCTGGCGCCTGTGGTGGCGCGCGCATTCAAAACCGGTACTATAACGACAATGGAGGCAGGAGCGCCGAACGGAATTGGCTGCCATGTCGGACGCAGTAATGGATCGCAACACAAGGAGAAGAAAAGTGAAGAATCGTAGATTGCTGCTATTCATGAGCCTCTGGCTCGTCCTCGCCCTGGCCCTTGTGGGCTGCGGCGGCGACAATGGTGGAAACGCAGGCAACGACACCGGCAATACCAATGGTGGGGAAACCGACGGGGGCGAGGAAGTCGCCGCCGGCGACGCGGCGCACGGCGAGGAGCTGTACAACCAGGTTTGCATTGCCTGCCACGGTGAAGGCGGGCAGGGCATCGAAGGGTTGGGCAAGCCGTTCACGACCAGCGAGTTCATTGCCGATCAGAGCGACCAGGAGCTGCTGGACTTCATCAAGACGGGCCGGCCCGTGGGACACCCGGACAACACCACCGGGGTGGACATGCCGCCCAAGGGTGGCAATCCGGCGCTGACTGACGAAGACATCCTCGACATCATCGCCTATATCCGGACAGTGCAGGAGTAGCGAATCCAGACGGATAACAGTGATGCAGAAGCCGATCATGACGACGAACGAACGCCCGTTAGCAGAAATGACCATTGCCGAGGCCATCGAACAGTGGCCGGAGATCGCGTCGCTGTTCCTGGACCACCGGCTGGCCTGCTTTGGGTGTGACATGGCCGGCTTCTGCACCTTTGCCGATATCGGCGCCTATTATGCACACGTAGACCTGCCGGCCTTACTGGCCGAGATGCAGGAACTGGTGGAGGGTAGGCCGAGCCCTTAGTCGTACGACCTCTGTTGGGCAG
The DNA here is from genome assembly GCA_012515125.1 of Chloroflexota bacterium. Taxonomy (GTDB): domain Bacteria; phylum Chloroflexota; class Anaerolineae; order Promineifilales; family Promineifilaceae; genus JAAYYY01. The sequence goes on along the minus strand of JAAYYY010000575.1, from coordinate 6,091 downwards.
CCAGCCCGACCTACCCTCTGTAACCCATCCAGCGGCCGGAAACGGCCGCTTTTTTGTTTTCCCGGCCTCTCCGTATGGCGCTCGCACTCATCCTCCGCTTAATTCTGGAACAGTCGCTCCAAAATGTGTTATACTGCCGCGTCATGGCAAGACAGAAGACGTTTGACGAGGAGGCGCTGCTGGCGCGCGCGATGGAGCTGTTCTGGCAGCAGGGCTATGAAGCGACATCGGTCCGCGATCTGAATGACCATCTGCACATCCACAGCAGCAGCCTTTACAACACGTACGGCGGCAAGAGAGATCTCTACCTGGCGGCGCTGGCTGCCTACCGCCGTGTGGAGTACGAGGAGACGGAGGCGCGCCTGGCCGAGCCGCTGCCGGCCCGGGAGACGCTGGCCCGCCTGTTCGCCGACCTGGTGGACGGCCTGCTGGCCGACGACAGCCGCCGGGGCTCCTTCACCCTGAATGCGGCCGTGGAGATGGCGGCCCGGGATGCCGCCGTGGCCCGCCAGCTGGAGGAGCATTTCGCCGACATCACGCGGCTGCTGGCCAGCTTCCTCGCCGCCGCCCAGGAGCGGGGCGAGCTGAGCGACGCGCACGCGCCGGTGGAGCTGGCCTGGTTCTTGCTCCTTAACCTCTACAGCCTGGCGGCGCTCGTCAAAGTAGGGGCCAGCCGCGAGCAGCTGGACCGGATTATCCGGATCACGTTATCAGTAGTCGATTAGCAGGGGACGCCGGGAGCCAGTGGCTCGACACACCCGGCATTGACAATGGAGGATACGATGACGACGGTCGATGTACAGACGACACCGCCACTACTGTCTGGCGCAAAGCCGCTTATAGGCCACCTTCTGGAGTTCCGGGGTGACCGGCAGGCGCTGTTCCGCCGGGGCTTTCAGGAGCACGGTCACGTGTTTACGATAAAGCTTGGCCCGCAGCCAGTCGCCGTGCTCATTGGCCCGGACAACCAGGAAATCTTCTTCATGCAGACGGACGAGCGGCTGAACATCGCCAAGCCGTACAAATTCCTGGAAGCGACCTTTGGGCAGGTGCTCTTCATCGCCCCGCACGACGTTTATCTGCGCCAGCGCCCGCTGGTGCTGCAGGCCTTTCGCCGGCAGAAGATGATGCATTACGTCCAAGTCATGCAGCGGGAAGTGCAGCGCTGGCTGGACTCGCTCGGCGAGAGCGGCGAGCTGGAGCTGACGGCGGCGATTAACAACCTCGTGCAGCAGGTGGCGGGCCACGCGCTGATGGGCGAACGATTTCAGCAGCAGGTCGGGCCGGAGTTCTGGGAGCTATACGAAGATCTGAGCCGGTCGCTCGACCCCGTGCTGCCGCCGCACTGGCCTCTGCCCAGATTCCGGCGGCGCGACCAGGCCAAGGCGCGCATGAAGGAGATCCTGCAGCCGATCATCGCCGAGCGCCGCCGCCACCCCGAGCAGTACGACGACTTCCTGCAGGATTTCGTGAACCAGTCCTACCCCGACGGCGCGGAGGTCGAAGACGACGTGCTGCTGGCCCTGATGTTGGGTCTGATGTTTGCCGGGCACGAGACGACGGCGGGCCAGGCAGCGTGGACGATCATCCAGATCCTGCAGAACCCAGAGTACCAACGGCTCGTGCAGGAGGAAGTTGACGCCGTCCTGCCGCCGGGCCGGGAGATAGACGAACAGGCCATGCGCCGGCTGCAGCACGTTAGCTGGGCGGTGCGCGAAACGGAGCGGCTGCGCCCCTCGGCCGACCTGCTGCTGCGCCACGTGGACGAGCCGATTGAGGCCGGGGGCTACCAGATCCCGGCTGGCTGGCGCGTGATGGTCGCCGCCGAAGTCGCCCACGTACTGCCGGAGCTGTGGCAGAACCCGGAGAGGTTCGACCCGCTGCGCTATGCGCCGGGCCGGGAAGAACACAAACAGCACCGCTTCAGCCTGATCGGCTTTGGCGGCGGCACGCACAAATGCCTGGGGATGAACTTCGCCAATAACGAGATGATGATCATCACCGCCCTGCTCTTCCAGCAGTTCGAGCTGGAGCTGCTGACGGCCGACCCGGAGATCCGGCGCGGCGTCGGAGCGAACCGACCCTCGGAGACATGGCTGCGCTACCGGGCGCGCCAGCGCACAGCCGCGCATGAGCCGGAGGAGCAACCGGAGGCGGTGTGACATGGCACAGCAAAAGGCGCTGGCGCCGCTCAGCAATCTGATTTCTCTCGCGGGCAAGACGGCGCTCATCACCGGCGCGGCCGCCGGAATGGGCGCCGCCACGGCCCGGCGTTTTGCCGAAGCAGGGGCGGCCCTGCTTCTGGTCGACATCGACGAGGGCAGGCTGGCCAAACTGGGCAGGCAGCTCGAAGACGCCGGCGGAAAGGTCAGCCTCTACCCCGCTGACCTTGCGGACAGGATGGCCATTGCCCGGCTCTGGCAGGAGATCGGCGGTGCGGCGCCCGACATTCTGGTCAACAACGCCGGCATCTTTCCGTTCTGCAAATACCTGGAGACGGACGCGGCGCTGGTCGAAAAGGTCATGGCTGTCAACCTCTACGCAGCCTACTGGCTGTGCCAGCACTTTGTACGCTGCCGGCTGGAACGCGGCGGGGGCGGCGCAATCGTCAACATCAGCTCCGTCGAAGCCATGCTCTCCTTCAAGGAGGATATGGCGCACTATACGATGAGCAAGGCCGGCGTTATCGCCCTGACCCGCGCTCTCTCGCGGGACTATGGCCGGCACGGCATCCGCGCCAACGTCGTGCTGCCCGGCGCCATCCATACGGAGGGCACGCACCGGGCCAGACGCCAGGTGTGGCGCGACCCATCTCTATTGCGCGTTGGCTACCACTTCCAGGCGCGTCTCTCCCTGGGGCGCTGGGGCAACCCGGACGAGGTGGCGCGCATTGTCCTTGTCCTGGCCAGCGATCTCAGCAGTTATATGAACGGCGCCGTCGTGCCTGTGGACGGCGGCTTTCTCTCGGCATGAGACACGGCTGGTGTGAGGGCTTTGCCCGCCGCCGCTAACCTGCTATGCTACGCGGCAACGATTGCCGGTTTCGCCGTCGCCGCAGAATAGCCCCTTAGCTGGCTGTGGCGGCGGCGTTTATTTGCCGGACAGCACATCAAGGGTCTGAGACGGGAATATGGGTCTGGAAGAACCGCTTATCTGGATTAAGAACGCGCAGAAGAAAGAGGACGGCAGTTGCCCGGCGGTTGACCGGCTGCTGCCGCCGGGCACATCGCGCCGCACGCGCCGCTTTCACGCGCAGCTACCGGGCTACGAGATGACGCCGCTGAAGAGCCTGCCGAATCTGGCGGCGCGCCTGGGGCTGGACAGCATCTGGGTGAAGGACGAATCGGCGCGGATGCGGCTCAACGCCTTCAAGGCGCTCGGCGGCTCCTACGCCATCTACCAGTATATCCGCGACCGGGTGGGGCTGCCGGAGCTTACGTTTGACCGGCTGATGTCGGCAGAGATCCGCGGGCAACTGGGCGACGTCACGTTTTCGAGCGCGACGGACGGCAACCACGGTAAGGGGCTGGCCTGGGCCGCGCGCAAGCTCGGCTTTCCCTGTGTCATCTACGTCCACAAGGACACGTCGCAGGCGCGCATCGACGCCATCGCCGAGTTTGGGGCCGAGGTGCGTGTGGTGGATGGCAACTATGACAATGCCGTGCGCCAGTGCAACCGCGACGCCCAGGCGAACGGCTGGCAGGTCGTCTCCGATACCTCGTGGCCCGGCTACGAGCAGATCCCCATGTGGGTGATGCAGGGCTATACGACGCTGCTGGCAGAGACGCAGGAACAGCTTGCCGCGCTCGGCTACACCCGCCCGAGCCACGTCTTCCTGCAGGCCGGCGTGGGCGCCTTTGCCGCGGCGATGATCGCCTTCTACAAGCAGCTCTTCCCGGCCGATCCGCCGATCTTTGTCATTGTCGAGCCGCGGGGGGCCGCCTGTATCTACGAGTCGATGCGCATCGGCGATGGCCGGACGCACAACGTGGAGGGAGAGCTGGACACGATCATGGCCGGCCTGGCCTGCGGCGAGCCCAGCCCACTGGCATGGGAGATCCTGCGCGATTGCGCCGACGCCGTCATCACCGTGCCCGACTACGTCGCCGCCAAGGGGATGCGGATGTATGGCGTGCCGCTGCAGGGCGACCCGGTGGTCATCTCCGGCGAGTCGGGCGCAGCGACGCTCGGCGCTCTCACCTTCGTCATGGACTATAACGAGGCGGAGGAGATCCGCCAGGCGCTGCGGCTGGACGAAGAGTCGCACGTTTTGCTGATTAACACGGAAGGCAATACCGATCCCGAGTATTTCCGCAACGTCGTCTGGGACGGCACGATGCCGGTGCCGGCCGAGTATCGCTGGGACGGGCCGCGGCGACAGCTCGGAAGCCGGTAGAGGCGGGCAGCCGTGGCATCAGCCGTTTTCGGCCTCGGCCGGCGATAGAACGGGCCGTTCCGGGGCGCTCGTCAGGCGGGGCCAGGGCGCCAGGGTCAGGGCGAGGAAAAGCAGCACGGCGACGGCGTTGAACAGGCCGCCCCAGCGGCGCAGATCGGGCTGCAGCGTCAGGTCGCCAACCACGCGCAGCAGGAGCGAGCCATGCAGCAGGATCAGGTAGGCGTAGAAGCGAGGGCGGTAGGGCACGGCAATACGCAGCACCGCCGGGATAATCACCGGCGCGTGGCCGAAGATCATCGAAAAGACGAAGCCGAGAAAGATGCTGTGCAGCATGGCGTCGTAGAGCGGGCCGGCGAGCGTGCTGCCGCCAAAGCGGAGCCAGAGCAGGCCGCCCACACCCAGCCAGACGTAGCCCGGCAGGAGGCAGGCGGCGATAAAGCGGGTGAGCCCGCTGCGCCGGATCGTGCGGCGGGCGACGTCATAGCGCAGTAGCCAGCCGGCGAGCAGCACCAGGCCGGCCCCGGCGACGCGGATGCCCGCATCGAAGGCGGCCTGGCCCGGCAGGAGCACCAAGAGCAGGCCGGCGCCGGATACCGCGAGCGCGGCGAGGTACAGTCTGCGCGACGTCTGTCCCCAGAGCATGACCCGCGCCAGCTCCAGCCGCTCGCCGGTGATGGTCAGCACGAGGAAGGCGGCCCACCAGGGAACGGCCCGGCCGATCGGCTGGCCCGCCAGCCAGAGGAGATTTCCCACGAGCCAGGCGGCGGCGCCCGCAGCCATCGTGGCGTTGGCGCTGTTGGGCTGCAGCCGGTAGATGACCGCGAAGACGAGGACAAGGCCCAGCGCGCCCAGCGCGATCGCCCCACGGCCGACCGTAACAGGGAGGCCGAAGAGCAGCGCCATGCTGCCGAGGCCGGCGAGCGCGGGAGCGAGGTAGTAGAGGCGGGTGTTGTAGCGCGGCTGGGGCGTACCGGGGGCTGAATCGCGCTGGTTCTGGCGCAGGGCCACGGCCCGTTCCAGGCTGATCAGCGTGCCGAGGAAGCCGGAGACCATGAAGGCGCCGTGCTGGCCGGCCGGCAGCAGCCCGGCCGAGGGCCAATACCAACCGATGCGGACCAACCCAGCCCACAACGCCGCCAGCAGCGAGAGGCCCGCGAGGGCCATCAGCGGCAGGCGGCTGCGCGCGATCTGTTTTTGTGGCTGCACCCTATTCTTTCTCCAGTTTCTTCTCCAGATAGCTTCGCAGCGCTGCGGCGTTGTTATGCGCTTCGTCGCGGGCAGCGTAAACCAGCGTGACGTCGCCCTGGCGGGCAGCCTCCAATAGCGGCTGCCAGCTTTCGGGCTGCGCGTCCAGCTCGGCCGCATAGCGCCGCTGGAACTCGGCCCAGCGTTCAGGCTCGTGGCCGAACCAGTGGCGAAGATCGTCACTGGGAGCTAGCTCTTTGAGCCAGCCATCCAGCGGCAGGGCCTCTTTTTTGATGCCGCGAGGCCAGAGGCGATCCACGAGGAAGCGACGCCCGTCTTCCGGCGCCGCTTCCTCGTAAGCGCGCTTTATGCGGATCATTCGCCGTTGGCCCGGCCCAGCCGCACCTGCCAGACAGCCGGCCCCTGCTCCAGATACTCCCAAGTGAATTGCCCGGTGTGCTCGGCCTGGAACTGGTAAAAGAGCGGCTTCGGGTCGTGGTCGTTGACCAG
>JAAYYY010000574.1 GCA_012515125.1 Chloroflexota bacterium | reverse complement strand
TACTGGCTCAGGTCGATGCCGAAGTTGGCGACGCAGTCCTCCAGAGGCATCAACGCGCCGCGAGCGGCGTAGGTGCTCAGCACGTCGCGGCCCGTGTAGATGAGGTCCGGTGGGTTTCCGCTGGCTATGGCGGTCAGGAACTGCTGCTGTTCCAGCGCGCCTTCCGGCGCGTTCACGGTCACGTCAGGGTACAGCTCCAGGAAGCGATTAGAACGCACCGTAGCCACCTCATCACCCTGGCCGAATCCGAGGATGTTCAGGTCGCCACTGACGGCCGGGCCCTCAGGCGCTGCGGCCTCTTCTGTCGGCTCTTCTACGGGCTCTTCGACAGGCTCCTCGACGGCCGGTGTCTCCACGTCCGTGCCGTTGGTCGCATCGTTGCCGCCACAACCGGCGGCAAAGACCACCAGCAGGACGAGAAGCAAGCCCAGGCGAAGGGCAAGCTTCAAGCCGGTTCGATCGACGGTCAATCCAAACATTTCTCCTCCTTACGTGGGCTGGCTTGGGGTTACTTGGCGAATGGGGCGACCAGCTGTGAATGGTCCCGGACCATGGCTCAAAGGGCCCGGGTCGGCTAGCGGTCTGGGGGGATCTGGTTAGGGCATGAAAGCGTTATGGCCAGCCGTTCACACAAATGCCACCACTCTGACCACTAAGCTGATTATAGGTGACTATTCTGGACCATGTCAACCAAAGTGAAAAGAAGTGCAACGAAATGAGCAAAATCTTGCATCATCCTGTTCGTTTGCAGTTGACAACGCAGACGCCGCTGTATTATAGTCAGGACTAAGGTCTTCGGAGGTCACCCCATGTCATTACCATCGCAAGGTAGTGTCTTGTCAAATGGTGTAAATCCGGATGTGCTTCTCTGCCTCTAGTGTCACGTCATCAACGGACGGGAGCCAGCTTCAGCGGCGTGGGCTCAGTGACGTCATTGAAGTCGGGCTCATCGAGCTGGCGCATGGAATCCTTGCTGAAATAGCGCCGGCTGACCTGCCATTCGTCGTCGGCTTCGGCCAGCAAGGCGCCGACGAGGCGCAAGACAGCGGGAACATCAGGAAAAATCTCCACCACGTTCGTGCGTCGCTTGACCTCCTTGTTGAGTCGCTCGAGCAGGTTGGTCGAGTAGATACGGGTCCAATGGGCTTTGGGAAAATCCATGTAAGCCAGCACGTCGTCCTCAGCTGCCAGCAACAACTGCGCAGCTTGCGGCCAGTGGGGGGCCGCCGTCTCGGCGACATAGCGCAGTTGTTGGCCGGCGGCTTCACGGTCAGGCTGAGCAAAGATGGTGCGCACCGCCGCGGCGACCATCGCCTTGTCGGCCCTGGGGATATGAGCCAGGACGTTGCGCATGAAGTGCACGCGGCAGCGTTGCCAGCTCGCCCCGGCAAAGACGGTAGCGACAGCTGCCTTCAGCCCCTCGTGGGCGTCGCTAATGACCAGCTTCACGCCCGCGAGGCCACGCTTGAGGAGGCTGCGCAGGAACGCCAGCCAGAACGCCTCGTTTTCGCTGGCGCCCACGTCGAAGCCCAGGACGCTGCGCTCGCCCTGGTTATCGACCCCAATGGCGATAACCACTGCCTGGCTGACGACGCGCCGGTGCTGGCGCACCTTGAGGAACAAAGCATCCAACCAGACATAGGGATACGCCTCCGTGAGGGGTCGTTGGCGGAACTCGCCGACCAGTTCGTCCAGCTCCTTGCAGATGCGCGACACCTTGCTCTTGTCCACGCCGCTCAACCCCAACGCCTGCACCAGCTCATCCACCTTCCGGGTGCTCACGCCCAGCACGTACGCCTGCTGAATGACGGCCAGCAGCGCTTCCTCGCTGCGCTTGCGCGGCTCCAGCAGGCTCGGAAAGTACGTCCCCTGGCGCAGCTTGGAAATGCGCAGCGGCACCTCCCCCACCCGTGTCTCCCAGCTCCGCGGTCGATAGCCATTGCGATAGGTCTGCCGGCTCGCCGTGCGCTCGTAGGGTCCGGCGCCGATCTGCTCGCTGGCTTCCAGCTCGATGAGCCGCTGCATCAACAGCTGCACCGCCTCGCGCAAAAAGTCGCCGTCCATTTCCAGGTTGTGCTTGCGCATCAACTCCATCAACACCATAGTTGGGTCGGTCATCTGTTGCTCCTTTCTGTTCTTGTTTTCCGCAAAACAGAGAAGCACAGATGACTTTTTTCGTCAATCCAAATTACACCACGTTATGAGACTCTACCCATCGCAACGCCGACGCCAGATTCTCGAGGAGATTCGTCGCGCCGGCGCAGGCTCGGTTACACAACTGAGCAATAAGTTTGGCGTCTCGGCAGCGACCATCCGCCGCGATCTGCGCGTGCTGGAAG
>JAAYYY010000573.1 GCA_012515125.1 Chloroflexota bacterium | reverse complement strand
GGGCGCTGGCCTACCAGGGCACAGCCGTGACGCTGGGCGTTATCCCGGGCGAGCTTGAAGACGAAGAAGGTATGTTGGAGGCGGTTTCGACAGTCTTTGGGAGAGACCCCGCCACGATTCGCGGCCTCTACGCTACAGCGCTGGCTAACTGGCGCGTCCCGCTGGGCGAGCTATCCTCCGAAGCGCTGCAGCAGCATATTACCGTGCTGCAACCATATCTGGAACACGGGCTGTACACCGAACAGCGCACGTCGCGCATCTACCCGGAGAACGGCGTGGCCCCCCACGTCGTCGGCTACGTGGGCGCTATCCCCGCCGAGGAGATCGACAGCTACAGGGAAGAGGGCTATCGCGGCGACGAACGCGTCGGCCTTTCCGGCGTGGAGGCGTGGGGCGAGCCGTACCTGCGCGGGCAGCGGGGCGGCATTCTCACGATTATCGGCCCTACCGGCGAATACATCAGCACGGTAGCAGAGAGCGAGCCCCAGCAGGCGCGCAGCATCTTTCTGACCATCGACATGGAGTTCCAGAAGGAGGTCGAAGAAGCGCTGGCCGAAGCCGTGCGCACGGCTCCCGGCAATGGGGCAGGCTCGGCCATCGTCCTCGACGTGAATACGGGCAACGTGCTGGCGATGGCCAGCTACCCCACGTACAACCCGGCGGTCTTCGACGTGACGCGTCCCAACGCCGAGGCGGAGCTGTCCGCGCTGCTCAGCGCGCCCGGCAACCCGCTCGTCAACCGGGTCACGCAGGGCGCCTATCCCTCGGGCTCCCTCTTTAAGGTGATCACCTTCTCTGCGGGGATGAACAGCGGCCTGTATACGCCCGACACGACCTACACCAGCGTGGGCTCCTGGCGCAGGATGGGCGACGACTTCATCAAGTATGACTGGAACCGGGGCGGGCACGGCACGGTGACGATGCGCCGCGCGATTACGGTCAGCTGCAATAGCTGCTTCTACGACATGGGTTTCAACCTCAACGAGTACGATCCCTTTTTCCTGCCCGAGACGGCGCGCCAGTATGGTCTCGGCCAGCCTGCCGGCATCCAGGGCGTCGGCGAGAACCCGGGCCTGATCCCCGATCCGGACTGGAAGATGGCCTCGGGGGCCGGTGGGTGGGTGCCGGGCGACGCCGTCAATATGGCTATCGGCCAGGGCGACGTGCAGGTTACGCCGCTGCAGATGGCCCGTGTCTTCGCCGCCTTTGCCAACGGGGGGACGCTGTACACGCCTCGCCTGATCGACCGGATCGGCTCTGGCGCCGGCACGCCGGAAGAGGAGTGGCCGGTAGAGGAAAGCGGGCAGATCCCCCTGAGCGAGGCCCATCTGGAGGCGCTGCGAGGGGCGCTGCGCGAGGTGGCGACGCAAAGCTACGGCACGGCGAGCCACCGCTTCTTCGGGCTGCCCGTTCCGGTAGCCGGCAAGACGGGCACCGCCGAGGCGCCGCCGAACAACCCCCACGCCTGGTTCGCGGGCTACGCTCCAGCCGAGCCCTACACGCTGGCCGACGGCACCGTGGTCACCGAGCCGCAGATCGCCGTGCTGGTCATGCTGGAGCACGCCGGGGAAGGCTCGACGTATGCGGCTCCCCTCTTCCGCCGGGTCATCGAGCTATACTACGACATCACGCCGCTTACCCCCTACCATTGGGTGGGGC
>JAAYYY010000572.1 GCA_012515125.1 Chloroflexota bacterium | reverse complement strand
GGGCGCTGGCCTACCAGGGCACAGCCGTGACGCTGGGCGTTATCCCGGGCGAGCTTGAAGACGAAGAAGGTATGTTGGAGGCGGTTTCGACAGTCTTTGGGAGAGACCCCGCCACGATTCGCGGCCTTTACGCCACCGCGCTGGCGAACTGGCGCGTGCCCCTGGGCGAGCTCTCCTCCGACGCCCTGCAGCAGCATATCACGGCGCTGCAGCCCTATCTGGAACATGGCCTGTACACCGAGCAGCGCACCTCGCGCCTCTACCCGGAGAACGGCGTGGCCCCCCACGTCGTCGGCTACGTAGGTCCCATCCCCGCCGAGCAGATTGACGGCTACCGCGAAGACGGCTACCGTGGCGACGAGCGGGTCGGCATCTCCGGCGTGGAGGCGTGGGGCGAGCCGTACCTGCGCGGCCAGCGCGGCGGCACGCTGACCATTATCGGCCCTACGGGCGAGTACATCAGCACGGTGGCCCAGAGCGAGCCGCAGCAGGCGCGTAGCATCTATCTGACGATCGACATGGAGTTCCAGCAGGAGGTCGAAGAGGCGCTGGCCGAAGCGGTGCGCACGGCGCCCGGCAGCGGGGCCGGCTCGGCCGTCGTCCTCGACGTGACCACCGGCAACGTGCTGGCGATGGCCAGCTACCCAACCTACAACCCGGCCGTCTTCGACGTCACGCGCCCTAACGCCGAAGCCGAGCTATCCGCCCTGCTCAGCGCGCCGGGCAACCCACTCGTCAACCGGGCCACGCAGGGCGCCTATCCCTCGGGTTCCCTCTTCAAGGTCATCACCTTCTCGGCGGGCATGAACAGCGGCCTCTATACGCCCGACACGACCTACACCAGCGTCGGCTCCTGGCGCCGGATGGGTGACGATTTCATCAAATATGATTGGAACCGGGGCGGCCACGGCACGGTGACCATGCGCCGCGCGATTACGGTCAGCTGCAATAGCTGCTTCTACGATATGGGCTTCAACCTCAACGACTACGACCCCTTTTTCCTGCCCGAGACGGCGCGCCAGTATGGCCTGGGCCAGCCCACGGGCGTCCAGGGCGTCGGCGAGAACGCGGGCCTGATCCCCGACCCCGACTGGAAGATGGCTTCCGGCGCGGGCGGCTGGGTGGCGGGCGACGCCGTCAACATGGCTATCGGCCAGGGCGACGTGCAGGTCACGCCGCTGCAGATGGCCCGCGTCTTCGCCGCCTTTGCCAACGGCGGCACGTTGGTCACGCCCCGGCTGATCGACCGCATCGGCTCCGGCGGGGGCACCCCGGAAGAGACGTGGCCGGTGGAGGAAAGCGGGCAGATCCCGCTCAGCGAGGCCCATCTTGAGGCGCTGCGCGGCGCCCTGCGCGAGGTTGCCACACAAAGCTACGGCACGGCCAGCCACCGCTTCTTCGGGCTGCCCGTACCCGTAGCGGGCAAGACGGGCACCGCCGAAGCCCCGCCGAACGACCCCCATGCCTGGTTCGCCGGCTACGCGCCCGCCGAGCCTTACACCCTGGCCGACGGCACCGTGGTCACCGAGCCACAGATCGCCGTGCTGGTCATGCTGGAGCACGCCGGGGAAGGCTCGACGTATGCGGCTCCCCTCTTCCGCCGGGTCATCGAGCTATACTACGACATCACGCCGCTTACCCCCTACCATTGGGTGGGGC
>JAAYYY010000571.1 GCA_012515125.1 Chloroflexota bacterium | reverse complement strand
TGGTGGCGATTCTGCGCGTGCGCGACAACGACGCCCTGGCAGCCCTGGTCACTGAGGAGATGTTGCGCATCGACGGCATCACCGACACCGAGACGCTGATCGCCTTCCGGGCCTTCTCGCGGCACGACCTGGAAAGTATGTTTGCCATCGGCCTGGAATAAGGGAGAGCGCGCGAGCTCCCCGGCCCTGCGCATTCCTCAGGCTGACGGCCCGCTCACGACTCGTACCACCAGACTTCTTCTTCCACCGTCTCCTGCCCCTGGCGGCCCTGCTGCCAGCGGCGGACAATACGCCGCCCGAAGATGGCGCTGACCCGGCCGGAGGGAGCCGGCAGCGCTCTGGCCGGCAGCGACGAGGACGCTTTCACGCGCTCCGGCACAGTGGGCTCGTCCTGCTCGGCCCGGCGGCGCAGCCAGGCCAGACCGGCCTCGGCGGCGACAGCCAGCAGGCTGGCCGCTGCCGCCCGGCCCACCTGCCGCAGCGTTGGGGCCGGCAGCAGGGAGCGGCGCCCGATGATCAGCTCGGCGCTGCGCGGCGCGACCAGCGGTTGGTCCAGCCGGCTGCCACAGCGCCCGCAGTAGTGGTTTTCCAGCGGATTTTGTGCCGTACAGGACGGACAGAGTTTTTGCGTCATGGTCGCTCCTTTCTACACATCCAGCGGCCACGGCTGCAGATGGCCGGATAGCCTTATTATAGGGATTTACCAGATTGGCGGCGACCTTATCGGCAGCCAGCGCCGGCGCTCAGTCGAGCAGCCACTCTAGCAGGCCCCAGGGGTCGCCGGGAACGAGCAGGAGGAACAGCGCCAGGCCAAGCAGGGCGAGCAGGGTGAAGCCACGTTTTGGCACGAGCGGGAAGCGCCGCCAGTAGGCGAGCAGCGTCAGCAGGAGCGAGATGGGCAGCGAAGCCAGGACGACTGGCAAGAGGCCGATGACCGGATAGTAAAGGGCCATCAGGGGGCCGGTATCCTTGGGATCGGGGTTGCTAAAGTAAGGTACATGCCCCTGCTGCACGGTCACGGCGAGCGTAAAGAGCCCCAGCAGTACCAGCCAGAGCGCGGGCAGGGAGGCGAGTAGCTGGTAGACACGCTGCAGAGACAGGGAGAGGGCCGGAGATGCCGGTACGTACTCGTTCTTCAAGGCAATTTCCTCCGTCTGAACTCATCTGAACTCGCCTGATTATAGATCGAGCCGTGCAGTCGCCGCAATAGACCGTAGGCGAGTAGGCGATCACCCGTATGGCGTCCGCCATCTGGCGTGATCAGTGGGCGGGCTCTGATCCACCGGCGAAGCGGTAGGCCAGCCCGAAAAGCAGCCGCCAGGCCAGCAAAAAGAGCGCGCCAAACCCCAGCGTCGTCAGAAAAAAGAGAGCCGGAATCACGCTGCGGCCCAACACCAGCGCCCGCAACACCACGCCCAGCGGCGCGGCAATCAGCCAGCCGTGCAGGGCCTGCCCGCCGAGGTCGCGCAGCAGGAGCCAGCCAGTCGCCCCGGCCGGCAGCCGGAAGGCGCCCGCCAGCCCGCCGACGACGAGCCAGACGAGCAGGAAAGGCCAGCCGCGCGCCAGCGTGAACCAGAGTGGGTTAGCGCCGGGCAGCAGATCGTGGTCCATCTGCCCCACCAGGACAAAGAGGAAAAGGGCTACCAGG
>JAAYYY010000570.1 GCA_012515125.1 Chloroflexota bacterium | reverse complement strand
GAGACGGCCAAAGAGAAACCACAACAGGGCGAGGTTCTGGCTGTGGGCCCTGGGCGCCGTGACGACGACGGCGATCGCGTGGAGATGGACGTAAGCGTTGGCGACATCGTCCTGTACGCCAAGTATGCCGGGACGGAGATCAAGGTCAACGGCGACAAACTGCTCATCCTGAAAGAGTCAGATATTCTGGCTATCGTCGATTCTGACTAATCCCCACCCCCACCATCTGCTGAAGAGACTGAATAAGGAGAAACTGAGAAATGGCGAAGCAGTTGAAGTTTTCTGACGAGGCGCATCGCAGACTGAAGCTCGGCATCGACACATTGGCTACCGCCGTCGCGACGACGCTGGGACCGAAGGGCCGCAATGTGGCCCTTGACAAATCCTTTGGCGCCCCAACCATCACCCACGACGGCGTGACGGTTGCCAAAGAGATTGAGCTTGAAGACCCCTACGAGAACATGGGCGCCCAGCTTCTGAAAGAAGCGGCGACCAAGACCAACGAAATTGCCGGCGACGGTACGACCACTGCTACCGTTCTGGCCCAGACCGTCGTTCATGAGGGCTACCGCAACGTGGCCGCCGGCGCCAACCCCATGCTGCTCAAGCAGGGCATTGAGAAGGGCGTGCAGGCGCTTTCTGAGCGCATCCGCGATATGGCTGTCTCCATCGATAGTGTCGAGGAGATTGCCTCGGTTGCGGCCATTTCCGCCCAGGACGAGAGCATCGGCGAGCTCATTGCCCGCGTGATGGACAAAGTCGGCAAGGACGGCGTCATCACCGTGGAGGAGTCGCAGGGTATGGCGTTCGAGGAAGAGTACGTCGAGGGTATGCAGTTCGACCGTGGCTACATCAGCGCCTACTTCATCACCGACTCTGACGCGATGGAAGCGGCCCTCGAGGATCCCTACATTCTGATTCACGACAAGAAGATCAGCAGCGCGCAGGACATCGTGCCCATTCTGGAAAAGCTGATCCAGACGGGCCGCCGTGACCTCGTCGTCATCGCCGAGGACGTGGACGGCGAAGCGCTGGCGACCCTGGTTCTTAACAAGCTGCGGGGCACCATCAACGCCCTGGCGGTCAAGGCGCCGGGCTTCGGCGACCGCCGCAAGGCCATGCTCCAGGACATCGCCGTGCTCACCGGTGGTCAGGTTATCACCGAAGAGATGGGCCGCAAGCTGGAGACCGTGCAGATCTCCGATCTCGGCCGTGCGGCGAAGGTCGTCGCCACGAAGGACGACACGACCATCGTCGATGGCGCTGGCGATCCGGACCAGATCAAGGCGCGCGTCGAACAGATTAAGGTCGAGATCGAGCGCAGCACCAGCGACTACGACCGCGAGAAGCTGCAGGAGCGGCTGGCCAAGCTGGCCGGTGGCGTAGCCATCATCCGGGTTGGCGCCGCGACCGAGACCGAGCTGAAAGAGAAGAAGCATCGCGTGGAAGACGCGCTGAGCGCCACCCGCGCCGCCGTGGAAGAGGGCATTGTGCCCGGTGGTGGTGTGGCCCTGCTCAATGCCGTCAGCGCACTGGACGACATCCAGCTGCCTCCTGGCGACCAGGCGACCGGGATCACCATCCTCCGCCGTGCCCTGGAAGCGCCGATGCGCAAGATTGCCGAGAACGCGGGCAAGAACGGCGACGTCATCATCCAGAACGTGCGCGCCCAGCAGGAAGAACGCGGCGATCAGAATATCGGCTATAACGTGCTGACCAATGAGTATGTGAACATGCTCGAAGCGGGCATTATCGACCCGGCGAAGGTGACGCGCGGCGCGCTGGAGAATGCAGCCAGCATCGCCTCGATGATCCTGACGACCGACGTCCTGATCACCAACCTGCCCGAGAAAGAGAACGGACAGGCTGCGGCTATGGCCGGCGGCGGCATGCCCGGCGGCATGGGCTTCTAAACAGCCCCATACACTCAGAGCTGAAGGAAGGCCCCTCGCAAGAGGGGCCTTTTCTTTTTCCGGCCCATTTTGTACACTAACCTTATTTATCGTGCTCATTGGTTCGCCGGTGCAGCGGCCGCCGCTGCACCGGCAGGGGAGAAGGGCGAACATGGGAAAGGAACTGCTTCGCCAGCTCCTACCGGCGCTGGAGAAAATGACCTTCACCGGCGCCGAGGCGCTGACGCCGGCCGGCTATACTGTCTTTGAGGTCGGCCGGGACCAGGTGGACGCATACCGGGGAGATCCAGGGACACTGGCCGAGGCCCTGCGCACCTTCCAGACGGCGGACTCGCTGCCATACAAGTACACGGGCGTAGCCCTGACGGCCCTCGCCGCTGCCCGCGAGGCTGACGGCAGCTATGCCCCGGAAGGGCTGGAAGCGTCGCTGCAGTGGCTCGAAAAGGCGCAGGAGCTGGCGCCCGACGTAACCGACATAAACGTCGTCGAGGGCTTCATCTATATCTACAGCGATCGTCTGGACGACGCACGGCTCGTGCTGGATTACCTGCACGAGCAGGACAGCATGCACTATTACGTCGCCCGCGCCGAGATCGTTTACTGGCGCAGCCGGGGCGACCTCCGGCAGGCTCTGCAATGGGCCGAGCAGGCCATCCAGTGGGCAGCGACGCTACCCCAGCGGCTGCGCGTGCGCAGTATTATGGCCGAGATATACGACGCGTTGGGGGATCACCAGGCCGCCCTGCAGAGTTATCGCGAGGCCCTTCACTTCGATCCCGATAACGCCTGGATCTGGAACCGCGTTGCCCTTTTGCAGTGGCAGGCCGGGGCCGCTGAGGAGGCCCGAAGCGCCAACGAAAAAGCCCTGCAGCTCAATCCGGCCCTGGCTGAAGCGCAGGAGCTTCAGCAGGCGATGAATGCGGGCGCCGATCGCGGGGGTCTGTTCGGCCGCCTCTTCAGCAGCTAGGCCAGGGCTACGGCTCCTGCTCCCGTTCCTGCAGAAAAGCCAGCACCCTCGCCCGCACCGCCTCGACCGAGAGCTTGCTGGTGTCTACGTACAGGTCACAATGTTCCCGGGCGTGGGCCAGACGGGCGGCCTGTTCCTGCAGCCGTTCCGGACCCCAGCTGATCGACGGGCGGCGGGCTCGCACCGCTTCGTAGTCGACGTCGAGGTAGATGAGCACGTCGGGGCTGGTCATGCGCTGCCACATGGCCGGCACGTAGGAGTGTTCCTGGGCCACGTGGTGGGTCGGGTAGCCCAGCGCGCGCAGGGCGCTAACCAGCTCGCTCTTGCCCGACATGCAGGGGCCGACGACAGCCACGCGCAGCATTGGTTACAGGCGAAACCGCCCACTGAGCCGGCGCACGTCATCCGTAAGCGTCGAGGCGGCGCTCACCCTGACGACCACCACCGTGATATCGTCGCGCGGCCTGCCCTGGTCCAGCTCCACCGCCGCTTCCAGCAGACGATCGGCAATGTCCGCCGGCTCGCCAACCCCTTCTTCCAGCAATCTGCCCACCATGGCGTGGGGATCGAACTGGTTCTGTTTTTGCCACCCGCCGGCGTGGCGCAGGCCATCTGTGTAGGCGACGACCAGCGGACCTGCCACGGTAGGAATCTCTGTGATGTTCGGCTTGGTGTTGCGGCGGGTGCCGATGGATTCCGAAGGCTCGTCCAGGCAGAAAAGGCCATGCTG
>JAAYYY010000070.1 GCA_012515125.1 Chloroflexota bacterium | reverse complement strand
GCCAGGGCCTCGTCTGGCTCGGCGAGCAGGCGCTAAACGGCATCGCCTCGCCGCAGCCGGGGGAGCGGCTCTATCTGCCGCAGCGGCTGGCGGCCTCGCAGCCGGTGCTGCGCGACCTCGTCGTCTCGGTCCGGCTGGTCGGCTACGAGGCGGATGGTTTTCACTGGGCGTGGTGGGAGCTGGACGACGGCGTGCCCGCCCTCGGCGCCATCCCCACACTGAAGTGGGTCGCCGGCAGCCGCGTGTGGGACCCGCACTGGCTGGAGGTGGACGGAGCCGCCACGCCGGGGCAGGAGCTGGGCGGCCTCGTCCGCCTCTACGACGCCTTCACCGGCGCGCCGCTGCCCATTCTGGACGAGCGGGTCGGGGAGGGGGTGGTGGCGGTGCCGCTGGGCGCCGCGTCCATCATGCCATAAGCCAGGCTGCAACTGGGGGCTGGACTGGCTGGTGCGCCCCTACGACGCCTTCACCGGCGCGCCGACGAAGTACGGTTAACTTCAGCTGGAGATACAACGACCATTCCATACGGAAGGGAAGGCGCTATTCTGGTTCCTTACCCAGGGCCTGATCACGCTCTTTCTGCACCTCAAACATTTCTAAGAGGCCCTGAACAAGTGCAATCTCCTGCTCAAACGTGTTGACAACTTCGTCCAGGACATTCACCACATCCTGACGAGCTTTGTTCCATTCTTTTGTAAGGCGCGGCACCTGCTCTACTGAGATACGGAAACCCTTTAGGCTTGGAACAGCGCCCTGCATTGCGTCCAGCATTTGACTCAATGACTCGAGAACTTTTGCAGCTATCCCGTTACTCGTCTCGGTATCCGCGAAGTCAGAACCAAATAACAACAGCATGCGACGATAGGCCTCAAGGCCAGAGTTGAAGCTCTCCTTCTGGATAGGGAGCTCCGTTTGAACGCGCTTTACCATTGATTGCATATCGTTCGCTGCTACGCTGATGAGCCGCCGATAGCGCTTTATGCTAGGCTTATCTTTTGCTGTCTCGTCATCAATTTCCTTGGATGTAGCAGTTATCCTCTCACCAAGTGTAGCCATCGCATCCGTCATGTTCTCAAGCGCAGTATTTGTCCGTTCGAATTCGTCTTGGGCCAATTCCAACAGGTCAAGTAGCCCTTCTTCCGCGGTATCTTCACTTCGGCGAGCAGCATCGTTGTCGTCCGTCTCGGGTTCAATGGTCATTTCTGCCCCCGTACGCGCCTTTACAGCCCACGATCTCCCATACTCGATGACTTGGCCCGTAAGATGAAGGCGCAGGAGACGCTCAAAGTCGTCAGTACTCTTAAAGGTGGAATATAGTGCCGCAAGGTCATCATCGATTTTCGATAAACTCTCGCGGAACTCCTGAACCTGCTTCAGTTGTTCAAGGTCCACCTTGAATGGGTCGACAAGTTCCTCCTTGAAATAAAGCATCACTCGAGTTGACGACGGATCTTGGCGGTATTTCTCAATCGCATTGCGAATTTCTTCAACGGTTCCAGATGGTGCTCGTTTTGTCGGCGTACCGAAACGAGTCCAGAAAACTCCAATAAGGATACTGTAATCGTTTCTGAGCCATTCGTTGACTACCGCTTGAACGTCAGTGCCAAGACCTGGGACTGCGTCATCTTCAAAGCGAATCAAACGAAGTGTAAGGCCTCGTTCTCGGGCAAGTCTCTTATTCAGCTCATCAATAACCTGCCTGGCTACTTCACGTTCCTCAGCGACATCACTTGGTGATGCTAGAAAGATCTGGACTTCCTCGAGCTTCATTCGTCTTCCTCATCTGAACCAAAAATGGGCGTGTACTATTATTGCGTCAGGATTTGTCGATAGGACTCATCATATCTAATCTTCTATCGCCTATGCCCTCACCCAAGCGTTGGAGCTTGTCGCTTATGGCATGAAGTAACAGCGTAATGACCGTTAATATGACAAGTATGATAACCGCGAGAAGTATCGTCCAAGGTCCAGCTTGCCCTGAAACGTTTGTTATTACGAGAGCGGTAGCAGAGGTTAGTCCTGTTATCGCCAGCCCAGTCCGGTGCGTGTTTAATTGTCCGACACAATGTTCAACCTTTTGCTGGGCATCTAGCAGGATTTCGTCTATGTACCGTTTAAGACGGTCATATTGATCGCGGCTGACATCTGCCTGATTGTCCGTTTGTACTCTTCGCAACTGCTCAACTTCGGCGGTCATCTCGCTGGCCGCCTTGCTCAGTTGGGGGCTAACCCTGCGGATTTCCTCTATGTTTAAATTTGTCAGAAAGTAGTCGGCTTCATCTATATCGAGAGCCACACTAGGCGGAAGATGGCGTACGCGCTCATTCCGTGCAATTGTGCTGAGCGCGATCTTGAAACTCCCCAATCGTTCACCGTCGACGATTTTCCTTAGCGCCGAGCCAACCGCTAACCTTCCTGGCCGGTCGACATCATACTCAACACCAAATTCGCGGAAGAGTCTGACGTACTCGTCATCAGTTAAGTTGAGAGATTCCAGTTTGCGGAGCACTTCCTCGACCTGGTGTTCATCTACTGACATCGCTCGATTCCGTTTTCTTGAAGTAAGTCCATTTCGCGTGCAGTCCCCAGTGAAGGTCTGTCTAGGAAAAGAAAGATGAGTTCCCGCTCCTCACGCTCAAGATCCCAACCTCTTCTCTGACCCGGGCCGATCAGGCAAAGGAGGCAACAATTGACGGTGGCAAAATGCCGCACGAGAGAAAAATGGGCCTGCTAGGACTCGAACCTAGAACCGATCGGTTATGAGCCGACTGCTCTGCCGTTGAGCTACAGGCCCGGAAGAGAAAAGCGGGTAACGGGACTCGAACCCGTGTCGCCTGCTTGGAAGGCAGGAGCTTTACCACTAAGCTATACCCGCAGCGGCGGCGCCGGGAGCGCTCGCCTGTCGGGGCGGCCGGATTTGAACCGACGGCCTCTCGGACCCAAACCGAGCGCTCTACCAAACTGAGCTACGCCCCGAGTGCTCTGCAATTGTAGCCCTGCCCCCCGGCCCAGTCAACTTTTTTGACCTCCGGCCAAGAGTCCACTAAACTAATGACAGGCCGTTTCGTGATGTTTTTCACACCCACAATTGACCACGAGCCGCCCAGGCCCGGACGAGGAGGATTCTGATGCAGCACTTTGGCCCGAGTCCCAGCAAGTACGGCGTCGAGAACCACGGTATCCGCAACGCCGGCACCGTCTACTGGCACCTGAGAACGCCTATGCTCTACGAGCAGGCCGCCCGCCGCCGCGAGGGCGTCCTGGCCCACCGCGGCCCTCTCGTCGTACGTACCGGCGACCACACCGGCCGTTCGCCCAACGACAAGTTCATCGTCCGCGAGCCGACCAGCGAAAACGAAATCTGGTGGGGCAAGGTCAACCGCCCGTTCGAGCAGGCCCCCTTCGACGACCTGATGCGCAAGGTGCTGGCCTACATCCAGCAGCGCGATATTTACGTCTTCGACGGCTACGGCGGCACCGACCCGCGCTACCGGATGCCCGTGCGCATCATCACCGAGTACGCGTGGCACAGCCTCTTTGCCCGCAATATGTTCGTGCCCGAAAAGGACCCCGAAAAGCTGGAGCTGTTCGTGCCCGAGTTCACGGTCATCGACATGCCCCGCTTTCACGCCCACCCGGACTTCGACGGAACGCACAGCCAGACCTTCATCCTCCTCGATTTTGGCAAGCGGCTGGTCCTGATCGGCGGCACCGAATACGCGGGCGAGATCAAGAAGAGCATCTTTACCGCGCTCAACTATTACCTGCCCAAGCGCGGCGTGCTGCCCATGCACTGCAGCGCCAACTACGGGAAGGACCGCGACGACGTGGCCCTCTTCTTCGGCCTCAGCGGCACGGGCAAGACGACGCTGAGCAACGACCCCGCGCGCACCCTCATCGGCGACGACGAACACGGCTGGAGCGACGACGGCGTCTTCAACTTTGAGGGCGGCTGCTATGCCAAGGTCATCAACCTGACCGAAGAGAGCGAGCCGCTCATCTATCACGCCTCCCGCCAGTTCGGCACCATCCTCGAAAACGTCGCCTTTGACCCCGAGACGCGCTACGTAGACTACTTTGACGGCACGCTGACCGAAAATACACGCGCCAGCTACCCGATTACACACATCGACAACGTGGACCGGACGGGCGTCGCGGGCCATCCGCGCCACATCATCTTCCTCGCCGCCGACGCCTTTGGCGTGCTGCCGCCCATCAGCCGGCTGACCAGAGAACAGGCCATGTACCATTTCCTCAGCGGCTACACGGCCAAGGTCGCCGGCACCGAGCGCGGCATCGACGAGCCGCAGCCCAACTTCAGCACCTGCTTTGGCGCGCCGTTCATGCCGCTGCAGCCCGGCATCTACGCCAGATTGCTGGGCGAGAAGGTCGCGAAACACAACGCGACGGTCTGGATGGTCAACACCGGCTGGACCGGCGGGCCGTATGGCACCGGGCGGCGCATGGAGCTGGCCTATACGCGCCGCCTCGTCTCGGCCGCCCTGAACGGCGAGCTGGACGGCGCGGAGACCTTCAACTTCCCGATCTTCAACCTGGAAGTGCCGGCCCACGTCGAAGGCGTGCCCGACGAAGTGCTCGACCCGCGCAACACCTGGGCCGACGGAGCCGCCTACGACGAGCAGCGCGCCCGCCTGGCCCGCATGTTTGCCGACAACTTCCGCCAGTTTGCCGACAGCGTCTCGCAGCCGATCCGCGAGGCCGGCCCGGACCTGCAAGCGATTGAAGTAGCATAGACCTGACAGTAAAGAGCTGGCAGGCCTCTAAAACCTGTCAGCTCTATCGTCTGGGATGAAACCCATCACCGAGAGACAATTCGGCTGGCTTTTCCGGCGCGGGGAGCGGCTGGCCTTCTTGCCCGGCGATGAGAGCGCGCCGGGAGCGCAGGCCGGAGCGCGAGCCGTATACCTGCGCTACGCCTACCGGCTGCGGGGCAGCGAGATCCCCATCTTCCCCGGCGTCCTGGTGGACGATTGGGGGCAGGAGCGCCGCGATCTGGGCCTCTACCGGTGGGTCTACGAAGAAGGGCAGCGCTTTCCCCGCACGGAGATTTTCGGCTACGAGCGGGACGGCAGCGAGACGCAGGTCTTCCTGCGGGCGCTGGAGACCTTTATGACGCTGCCCTGTTTCGTCTACGAGAAACGGTCACTGCCGGTGGATGCCGGCCGGCAGCTTTACGCCGTCTTCCTGCCCGACGAGCACCACCAGGGCGAGCCGGCGCGCGTCGCCGTGCCCGCAGAGGCCGGCTGGCCCTTGCGCCAGGCAGCCGTGCGCTGGCTTCGCGCCAACCCGGATACCCTCGGCGACGCTGGCTGGGAGATCCTGGACTGACGCGCCCCAGAGTGGGAGCTTAGTAACCCTTTTATTTTGCCCTGATTTCGGCTAAACTCTCTCGACTATGCCAACGCCATTTATGCATCTATCTGTCGCCGAACAGATCCGGCGCCATCCCGAGTTGCCTGCCGCTGTGGCCGGGCAGCTTGACGCCGCCTGGCCTGCCTTCTACCTGGGCAACGTGGCGCCCGACTTCCAGACGATTTCGTCCGTACCGCGTGAGGTGGCCCACTTCTACGGGCTGCCACCGGCCCGCGACGTGGTCGCCCACGAAGTCATGCTCGAAAAGCATCCTGAGTTCCGCGATCCGCAGCGCCTTTCGCCGGACCATGCCGTGTTTATCGCTGGCTATCGCGCCCACCTGCTGCTCGACCTCTACTGGTACTGGGATATTCTGATCCCCTGTTTTGTCGAAGCGACGGGTTGGCCCGCCGACCACCGGAGACGTTTCCTGGTGCACAACACGCTGCTCACCTACCTGGACAGCCAGGCGCGCGAGAGCCTGCCGGCCGATGCCGCCGGCACGCTGGCGGCGGTCAGGCCCAATGGCTGGCTGCCGTTCGCCGGAGATGGCAATCTGATCCAGTGGCGTGATATGCTCGTGGAACAGCTCCTGCCCGGCGCCGTTCCGGCTACCGTTTCCATCTATGCCGAACGGATGCGCATGAGCCCCCAGGAGTTTGCCGCCAATCTGGAAGATCCCGGCTGGATGGCTGAAGAGGTCTTCCGCAAGGTCTCGCTGGAGCACGTGCTTGGCGTCATCGACAGGGGTATAAACGACAGCGTTGGGCTGGTAACTGAATATCTGTCAGGGCGGGAGCCCTGAATCTGTTAAGCGAAAATTGACGTAACGTAATGCAGGGTGTGCCCGCCCACTCAGGCAACGCCCGCGATAAGGGTCCCTATTTCCCATTGAGTTTGAGCAGGTTTCTCATGATCAAGGTTCCAGAAGATATCCGCAACAAAATTACGCCGGCGCCCATCCGCCAGATCGTGCAGGTGCGCTTCCCCGACGGTCGCGCCTTCGACGGCCCGGTCGGCACGCCGGTAGAAGCATTCATCCAGGTGGCCGACTACCCGGTACAGGGCAGAGTCGTCGCCGCGCTGGTCAACAACAAGCTGCGCGAGCTTTCCCACGAGCTGCGCACCGACGCCGACCTCGTGCCGATCAGCACGGCCGATTCGGACGGCGTGCGCATCTACCGGCGCTCGCTCAGCTTTCTGCTCATCGCCGCCGCGACGGAGCTGTTCCCCGACCGCACCGTCTCTATCAACCACTCCATGCCCTTCGGCGGCTACTACTGCGAGGCGCGGGGCGGCGACCCGCTGAACGACGCCGAGCTGGGCAGGCTGCGCCGCCGCATGCGCGAGCTGATTGACGCCGATCTGCCCATCGCCCAGCTTCGCGTGCCGCTGGAGGAGGCGCTGCAGCTCTTTGAGGCGCTCAACGACATGGAGAAGGCCGACCTGTTTGCCCGGCGGCGCAAGGATTACCTGACGCTCTACGAGCTGAACGGCGTGCGCGACTATTTCCACGGCTTCATGGTGCCGAGCACGGGCTATCTGGACCTCTTTGATCTGCGGGCTTACCACGAGGGATTCATCCTGCAATTCCCCCGGCGGCACCAGCCGGACCGGTTACAGCCGTTTGAAGATGAACCGCGGCTGGCGCGTATCTTCCAGGAATACGACAAATGGCTGAACGTGATCGGCGTGCCCAACGTCACCACGCTGAACTGGGCGATCAACAGCGGGCGCATCCAGGAGGTGATTCTCATCGCCGAGGCGCTGCACGCCCAGCAGATAGCCGCCATCGCCGGCGACATTGCCGCAAGGGGCACCGTCAAGCTTGTCCTTATCTCGGGTCCGACCTCGGCGGGCAAGACGACCTTCTCCAAGCGGCTCGCCATCCAGCTTCTCGCCCAGGGCATCCAGCCCGTGGCGGTGAACATGGACAACTACTTCGTCAACCGGGACGATACGCCGCGCGACAAGAACGGGGAGTTCGATTTTGAGGCGCTGGAGGCAGTCGATCTGGCCCTTTTCCGCCAGCACATGAAGCAGCTCCTCGCCGGCGAGTCGATCATCCAGCCGATCTTCGACTTCCGGGCCGGGGCGCGGCGCTGGGGCAGCGAGCTACAGATTGGCCCGGCGCACGTTCTCCTCGTCGAGGGCATTCACGCGCTCAACCCGGCGCTGACGACGGGCATCGTCGACGAGCTAACCTACAAAGTAAACGTCTCTGCGTTCACGCAGATCAACCTCGACCGCCACAACAGGGTGCCGACCACGGACACACGGTTGCTGCGGCGCATCGTGCGCGACGCTGCCCACCGGGGCTATAACGCCACGGATACGATCCGGCGCTGGCCAAGCGTCCGGCGCGGCGAGAAGAAGTACATCTTCCCCCACCAGAATAACGCCGATGTCTTCTTCAACTCGGCGCTGGTCTACGAGCTGTCGATGCTCAAGCCCCTGGCCCAGCCGCTGCTGCTGCAGGTCGAGCCGGGCACGCTGGAGCGGGTCGAGGCCAACCGGCTGCTGGCCTTCCTGCAGTGGTTCGATCCGATTCCAGAGGGAGTGCAGGTGCCGAACAACTCCATCCTGCGCGAATTCATCGGCGGCTCCATCCTCGAAACCTTCGAGCCCTGGCGCCGGTAAATGCAGGGGCGGGTTTGAAACCCGCCCCGCTCAATCAGCCACCTCCCCACCACCGGATCGCGCCTGCCATTCTGGCAGGCAGCCATCCTGGCCGCCCCCGTAGAGCGATTTCTCCAAACCGCTCCGCGCGCCACAACGGCGCCCGGCAATCATAGGTAATCACGCCAATCAGGTAAATCACAGTTCAAAAGAAACCCGCCCACATTTCACCTCCCCTTTACCTCCCACGCCCGCCCTTCGCGCTATAATTATATCGAACATATGTGCTAATTTGGAGACTCTGCTCTATGTCGCCTCCCTCCCAGTCGTGGTTGCTTGCCTCTCCCCCGCAGCAGGCGTCCTCCTTTCTGCTCCCACCGCCTGCTCGCCGTTCCTACACGGACTATGCGAAGCGCCTCCAGATACCGCTTGCCGATACTTCGCGCGATTTTCCCGAAATATCGCTATCCGGCACGAATGAACGAGAACCGGTCGGCGAAATATCGCCATCTGATACTTCGATGCCACCCCCACGTGCCCCTCGGCGATATTTCCCGCCCCTTCCCGACCCCCCTCGAAATACCGTTAGCCGGCACCCCGCGCAGCAGCCGGCCGGGCATGGCGGCTGCTTTCCCCGCCATGCCCGGCCCCGGCGTGAGCTTACACCTTGCCGCTCGTGATCGAGAGCTTCAGGTCGCCAATCGCCTTGGTGACTTCGATGTCGCGCGGGCAGGCGTTGGTGCAGTTGAAGATGGTGCGGCAGCGCCAGACGCCGAACTGGTCGGCAACAATCTTCAGCCGTTCTTCGTACGCCTCGTCGCGGCTGTCATAAATGAAGCGGTGAGCCTGGACGAAGGCCGCCGGCCCCTGGTAGCGCCCGTCGGCCCAGAAGCTGGGGCAGGAGGTCGTGCAGGCAGCGCAAAGGATGCACTTGGTCGTGTCGTCGAAGCGGGCCCGGTCGGCCGGCGACTGCAGCCGCTCGCGCCCATCCGCCGGGGGCGGGCTGTCGTTGACGAAGTAGGGCATGACCTCGCGATAGTGGGCGAAGAAAGGCTCCATGTCTACGATGAGGTCTTTGATGACCGGCAGCCCCAGCATCGGCTCGACCTGTATCCTGACCTCGTCGCCGCCGTTGGAGAGGCGGGCGACGAGCGTCTTGCAGGCGAGGGCGTTGGCGCCGTTAATGCGCATCGTGTCCGAGCCGCAGACGCCGTGGGCGCAGGAGCGGCGCAGGGCGAGCGTGCCGTCGATCCTCCACTTCACCTGATGGAGCAGGTCGAGCACCGTATCCGTCGGCGAGACGCCATCCAGCGTGTATTCGCCCCACCACGGCTTGCGGTCCTTTTCGGGGTTATAGCGGCGCACGCGCAGGTACACTGTGACTTCACGTTGGGTATCGGTTGCCATGCTTGCCATCAGTAGACACGCTCCTTCGGTTCGTACCGGCCGATGACGACCGGCTTATAGTCGAGGCGGTAGTCGTCGCCCTCTTTGTAGCAGAGGGTGTGCTTGAGCCACTCTTCGTCGTTGCGCTTCGGGAAGTCCTCGCGGGCGTGCGCGCCCCGGCTCTCCTGGCGGGCTACGGCGCTGGTCGCCGTCACCTCCGCCAGCTCCAGCAGGCAGCCGAGTTCCCACGCTTCCATGAGGTCGGTGTTAAAGACTCGGCCCTGGTCGTCGAGCTCCAGCCCGGCGCGATACTGGTCGCGCAGCGCTCGCAATTCCGCAATGGCTTCGCGCATCGGCTCCTCGACGCGGAAGACGCCGACCTTGGCCGTCATCAGCGTCTGCATCTGCTCGCGCAGGCTGTAGGGGCTGATGTCGCCCCGGCCCGCGCGCAGCCGCTCGAACTCGGCGATCACCTCGTCGGCGGCGCCATCCGGCAAGGGCAGCAGGTCGCTCTGCTGGCAAAAATCGGCCATGTTGACGCCCGACCGCCGCCCAAAGACGACCAGATCCGTGAGCGAGTTGGTGCCCAGGCGGTTGGCGCCGTGCACGCTGACGCAGGCCACTTCGCCCGCCGCATACAGCCCCGGCAGCACCGTGCGCTGGGGATCCACGACGACGCGCCCGTCCACGTCGGTGGGGATGCCGCCCATCGCGTAGTGGGCCGTGGGCTGCACTGGCATCGGCTCCTTGACCGGGTCAACGCCCAGATAGGTGCGGGTGAAGTCGGCGATGTCAGGCAGCTTCGACTCGATGTACGCAGCGTCGATGCGGCGCGACTCGCCCTCCTTCTCAAAATAGCGGTTCACAGTCTCGGGCCGCACGTCCAGGTGGACGTAACGCCGCCCGTTGATCCCTCGACCCGCCTGGACCTCCAGGAAGATCGCGCGGCTGACCACGTCGCGGCTGGCGAGATCTTTGATGTGCGGCGCGTACTTCTCCATAAAACGCTCGCCCTCGTTGTTGATCAGCACGCCGCCCTCGCCGCGCACCCCTTCGGTGATGAGGATACCCAGCTTGAAGATGCCCGTCGGGTGGAACTGGAAGAACTCCATATCCTGGAGCGGCACGCCCCGCCGCAGGCAGATGGCGGCGCCGTCGCCGGTCAGCGAATGGGCGTTGCTGGTCACTTCCCAGCAGCGGCCCCAGCCGCCCGTGGCAAACATGACTGCTTTGCTGTGGAAGATGTGAAACTCGCCGGTGGCGACGTTCACGGCGACCACACCGCGAATCGTGTCGCCCACGCGGATCAGGTCCACGACGTGATATTCGTCGAAGAAGGTCACGTTGTGCTTCAGGCATTGCTGGTAAAGCGTCTGCAGGATCATGTGCCCGGTGCGGTCGGCGGCGTGACAGGCGCGCTCGACGGGCCGCCCGGTCTCATTATTCGTGTGGCCCCCAAAGCGGCGCTGCGAGATGCGCCCGTTGGGCAGCCGGTCGAAGGGCAGCCCCATGTGCTCCAGCTCGATGACGGTATCCACCGCTTCCTGGCAGAGCACGTCCACCGCGTCCTGGTCGGCTAGGTAATCGGAGCCTTTCACGGTGTCGTAGGCGTGCCATTCCCAGCGGTCTTCACTGACATTGCCCAGAGCGGCGCCGATGCCGCCCTGCGCCGCCCCGGTGTGCGAGCGCGTGGGGTAGAGCTTGGAAATCACCGCAACCCTGACGTTGCGGCTGGCATAGAGCGCTGCGGTCAGGCCGGCGCCGCCCGCGCCGACGATCACCGCGTCGTAGGTGTGTACTGTCGGATTCATTGTGATTATGCCTTCTTCAGTGCTTAGCTCATCGGGCTGGCGTCAAAACTGATAATCGCCACGGCCGACCAGATAATGGTGATGATCGCGAAAATCAACAGGAACCAGCGCAGGATGCGCACCGTGCTCGGGTTGTGTACGTAATCCTCCAGGACGACGCGCAGACCGTTGATCCCGTGGACAAAAGCGAAGACGAGCAGAAAGAGATCGTAGGTGCGCCAGCCCCAGGAGGTCCACTGCTGGCGGACGAACTCCAGCGTCAGGCTGTGTACGTCGTTGAGGACGTGCTGGATCATCATGTGGCCGATGGCCAGGAAAATCAGGGCTACGCCGGACAGGCGCATGAAGAGGAAGCCGTAGCGCTCCAGCAGGCTGCGCTGTTCGAGATTGGCGATCCGACGCGTAACCTCAGGGTCAACTTGGGTGAGGGTGGTCATCATTCTCCTCCGTCAGGGTAGCGGATAGGGCGGCACGGTCCAGCAGCTCCCGCCCCAGGCAGGCACCTCGCCGCAATAGTTGACAATGCCCACCATCATATAGATGGCCAGGGGAATAAAGACGACGGCAAAAAGGGCCCAGACGGCAATCGCGGTTGCTTGCTGGTGCTGCCACCATTGCGGCTTGAAGTCGAGCAACGCAATGCGCGTGCCGTTAAAGGCATGGTACAGCAGGGCCGCCATCAGGAAGATTTCTCCCACCCCGAACAACGGATGTTTGAATAGTGAGACCGACCATTCATAGAGCTCTGGCTTGAAGGTCGCATTCGCCGTCTCCCACACGTGAACGATGAGATAGGTGAGGATGCCGAGGCCGGAGACACGATGGGCCAGCCAGCTCCAATGGCCGATCCGCCCGCGATAGCGCACGCTCTCGCGGACCGTAAGGAGAAAGGACGACATAACATTACCTCCAACTGTCGGGCCAAGATAGTGATGCAGCGCATTATAGCACGGCTGGCCTCTGGCTGTCAGATGAGCATATTGCAGGCAACAGGCGGGCTGCCGGATGCTGCCGGGCGGCGCCTGTGTAACTGCACAGCGTTACTTGTCAGCCCCCCCTTCGCCTGTTACACTGTCCTTAATGGTACGTCCTTTCAGCCTGCGCGATTGGAGCCTGCTGCGCCGACTCAGCGATGAGGGCACGCTTTTACATGCCGAATCAGCCCTGACCCGGAGCTGCCAGCCGCTGCGCGGTGCGCTCTTTAATATGGTGACCCGGGGCGACGCCGCAACATATGTGTGGCGCGCCGAAAACGGGGACTCCAGTGGCTTCGTGCAGCTTCTGCTGCCGCCGGGCCAGCCCCACGCGCAGCTTCTTTGCCTGGGTGCGACGCCTGTGGACGGAGCGGATGCGGAGCATTCCTCGAGGATCAACGAAGATGCCTGGTTCTTCCTGCTCGACGGCGCGGTGGCCGCGATAGGCCAGCGGGGAATCCATAGCGTCATTGCCGAGGTCGAGGAGACAGGGCCGGAGCTGCCGGTGCTGCGCCAGGCAGGCTTCGCCGTCTATACGCGCCAGGATATCTGGTGTATGGCCGGACCGGCGCCATCGGCCGGCGACAACCAGCTACAGCTCGTAACCGAAGCCGACGAGTGGGACGTGGAGTGGCTCTATGCCCACACGGTTCCGCCGCT
>JAAYYY010000569.1 GCA_012515125.1 Chloroflexota bacterium | reverse complement strand
GCCACTGCCTGTCGCCGCCCAGCGGGTCGATCACTTCGTAGATCAGTACCAATTCGCGGTTGCCGTTTTCGTCCGCCGGACCCCAGGCGTAGATCTTACTCGTCTCGAAGCTGGCGTCGGGGTCCTGACCCAGCCGCTCAATCTCCGTGAAGTCTGGCAGGTCGCCCGCCAGCGAGTCGTAGACGGCGAGGCCGGCGCTCACCCCGCCGGCGAAGAGGAAGAAGGCGAGCACCCCCACGCCGACGACAAAGAGCGCACAGCCGCGCAGCGCGACTCGCCCCCCGCGCCCGCTCTGTCGCTGCCGCCGCAAGCGCCGGCCCACAACGTGTGTCGTCCGTGGCATATCATCCCAGATTCTACCGGGGTCGCCCTGTTTTGGAAACCTCGTCGGCGAGGTCCTGACGATGCCGGCGCCTCCCGCCGGCGTTCGCCGTACTTCATGCGTCTGTACTCGCCGGCTGGCCGAGTAGGTGATCAGACTATTAGCGGTTTCATCACAACCTGATGATTGAAACGAACCTGCAGCGGATCTATACTATTAGTAAGCTGGCCTATCCTTTCCGCATGGGGCGTGGGAAGCCAGCGGCGAGGCATTCTGTGGCGTTTGGATTTCCCCTCTGGATTAACTGATCTCAACACGGCGACCTGGGAATTGGTCCGCTAGGCGCCTGGGCGATTGCCTGCCGGAAGCTCCGACAGACCATTGCAACTGACAACTGAATAGCCGGGCATTCTGCTCCCTATTAGGGCCCAATGGGCGAATGGAGGAACGATGTCATCATTGCTGTACAAGTCTCTGGTCGTCCTCTTGCTTGTTCTGATCACCGCATTGGCGATGAGTCCAGTGCCACGTGCGGCGACGGCTCGCGATGTCGTGCCTGGGGAGCTGCCAATGCGGCTGGACGACCCTGAGGCAAACGATCCCCTTGGCGCGCAAAGCGGGCAAAACGTTGTTTACCTGGAGCAGCAGAAAGTCATTGCCTCCGGGTCGGCCGGTGACCAGTTTGGCTTCGCCGTAGCCGTCGACGGCAACACGGCGCTGGTGGGCGCGCCGTATGACAATGCGGATACGGGTTCGGTTTACGTCTTCGCGTGGGATGGGCGGTTCTGGACCTTCCAGCAGCAGCTATTTGCTTCCGACGGGCAGATGGGCGACGAGTTTGGCCACGCGGTCGCGCTGGCTGGCGACACCATACTCGTCGGCGCATACGGCGACGACAGTGGCCGGGGCGCAGCCTACGTCTTTGCCCGCAGCGGATCGATCTGGGCGCAACAGGGCAAGCTCCGCGCCTCGGACGGCGAGGCGTATGATTATTTCGGCTTTGCCGTGGCGCTCGACGCCGACACTGCTCTGGTCGGCGCTTACCGTGTTGATGTCGGCGCCAATGATGAGCAAGGCGCCGCCTACGTCTTCACGCGCAGCGGGACGAGCTGGACGGAGCAACAGAAGCTGCTCGCCTCCGATGGCGCGATCCTGGACCACTTTGGCAAAGCGGTGGCGCTGGATGGAGATACCGTGCTGGTTGGGGCGCCAGAATATGACTCCAGCACTTACTACAGCCTGGGTGCAGCCTACGTTTTTACCCGCAGCGGGACGGTGTGGACCGAGCAGGATCAACTGCTCGCCTCCGACGGAGCGTCTGCTGACCGCTTTGGAATCTCGGTCGCGCTCGACGCTGATACGGCGCTGGTCGGTGCCTACGGCGACGACGATTACCGGGGCTCGGCCTACATCTTCACGCGCGGCGGTACGGCGTGGACGGAGCAGCAGAAGCTGGTCGCCTCCGACAGGGCAGGTCTGGATCAATTCGGTTTTTCCGTAGCTCTCTCTGGCGACACTGTGCTGGTGGGGGCGCCGTATGACGATGCGCGTACGGGTTCGGCCTATGTCTTCACCCATAGCGGTACAGGCTGGACGGAACAATACCAGCTTGCCGCCTCGGGCGGCGTCGGTGATGGATGGTTCGGTCAGGCGGTAGCCCTCTCTGGCGACACGGCACTGGTGGGGGCACCCCTGGCGAATGCCGGCGCCAATGAACACCAGGGTTCCGTGTACACCTTTACGCGTAGTGGGGCTGTCTGGTCCGAGCAGCAGCAGCTAACCGGCACCGAAGGGGCGGCTGGCGACTACTTCGGGTATGCGGTGGCTCTGGACGGAGATACGGCGTTGGTGGGAGCCTATGGAGTCGATGTTGACTCGAACGCTAATCAAGGTTCGGCGTATGTCTTCATCTGGAATGGCACAGCATGGACGCTCCAGCAGAAGCTCCTCGCTCCTGATGGGGCGCCGTCCGACTTCTTTGGGTGCGCCGTGGCGCTCAGCGGTGATACGGCCCTTGTCGGCGCAAGTGGTGATGACGACTACCGGGGCGCGGCCTACGTCTTCACGCGCAGCGGTGCGGTCTGGTCGTTTCAGCAGAAGCTGACTGCCGCCGAGCGTTGGTTGAACAGCGTCTTTGGCCTTGCCGTGGCGCTCGACGGTGATACGGCGCTGGTGGGAGCCTACGGAACTGATGACCGGCAGGGAGCAGCGTATCTGTTCGCACGTAGTGGGACGACGTGGAACGAGGAGGAGGTGCTCATCGCCGCCGATGGGGCCGCCGATGACTACTTCGGCTATTCGGTGGCGCTGGACGGCGATACAGCGCTGGTGGGCGCTTATGGGGGTGGCATCAACCCGACTGACGACCGGGGTTCCGCCTACATCTTTACGCGCAGCGGGACGGCGTGGACAGAGCAGGCCAAGCTGCTGGCCTCTGATGGAGGGTTGTATGACCTTTTTGGCTCTGCCGTCGCGCTGGACGGCGACACGGCCCTGGTAGGTGCTCCGAATGCCGATATCAGCGGCACGGCGGACCGGGGCGCAGCCTACATCTTCACCCGCAGCGGGACATCGTGGACGGAGCAGCAGAAGCTGGTCGCCTCTAATGGGTTGGCGTTTGACTTCACTGGTGCGGCGGTGGCACTGGAAGGGGACGCTGCGTTGGTGGGGTCGCCCGGAGATGACAACAACCGGGCGACCGTCTTCCTGCGCAGCGGGACTACCTGGGCCGAGCAGGGAACGCTTACCGCATCCGACGGCAGTGACGGCGAACGTTTCGGGGGCGCCGTGGCGCTTTCGGGCGACAAAGCCCTGGTGGGCTCCTGCGAAGATAGCGTCGGCTTGCAGCTAGACCAGGGCTCGGCCTACTTTTTCCGTGCCGACGCCACGCCGGTTGTCACATCCATCACGCGCATGGGCAGCAACCCGACGGCCGAAGCGCTCGTGTGGTTTAATGTGGTGTTCTCCGAAGCCGTGACCGGCGTAAGTATGGGCGACTTCGCCGTGGTCACGACGGGCACACTGAGCGGTGTCAGCGTGGGCGGCACGCGCGGCTATGGCTCCTCGTACATTGTGACTGCTGTTACCGGCACGGGCGATGGCACGTTGCGGCTGGTCGTGCCGGAGAGCGCCACGATCACCGACCTGGCAGGATTACCACTCTCTGACCTGCCCTATACGAGCGGTCAGGCGTACACCATTGACCGGACACCGCCCACTGTCGTGGCCATTACACGCGCAGACGCAAATCCGACCAGCGCTGCCACTGTAGCGTTCGACGTCACGTTCTCGGAAGCTGTGACCGGCGTGGACGCGGGAGACTTCGTTCTGACCGCAGGTGGCACGCTGAGCGGCGCGAGTGTGGACAATGTGAGCGGATCCGGGGCAAGCTACGCAGTGACCGTTTCGACCGGCACGGGCGAAGGCACGCTGCGGCTGGATATGCCGGCCGACGTGACTGTTGCCGACCTGATTGGAATCACGCTTGCCGGATTGCCTTACACCGATGGCGAGGCGTACCTCGTCGAGCGCGCAGTTGAGGAGGAGTTCTACCTCTTCCTGCCAATGACGGTACAGGATGAGTGACCGGTTGGCTTAAGCGAACATAGGAGATGCCTTCCGGCGATGCTGTCCAAAACATCGCCGGACTGTCCGGCCTATTGCACGACAGGCAGGAACTGCTGTAGGGGCGGCGAGAACGTCAGCGCCGGCGCAGCAGCATCGCCCTGTTCCGACGAGGCGAAGCGCACGACGCTGTTCGGCCCGGTACAGTCTTCAATCTGTAGCGCCAGGCTGAGCACGTCGTCGCCTGGCCGGGCACCGCCGAACGAGGCCTCCCGATTCACCAGCGCCGCCAGCGCCCGGCTCT
>JAAYYY010000568.1 GCA_012515125.1 Chloroflexota bacterium | reverse complement strand
TCATCGCCTTCTGCACGCCGGGAATCTCCTCGATCGGGATCTCCACGCCGAGGTCGCCGCGCGCCACCATGATGGCGTCCGTCGCC
This sequence comes from Chloroflexota bacterium, assembly GCA_012515125.1. Taxonomy (GTDB): domain Bacteria; phylum Chloroflexota; class Anaerolineae; order Promineifilales; family Promineifilaceae; genus JAAYYY01. The sequence continues at coordinate 1,592 of JAAYYY010000568.1, read as the reverse complement.
TCCATGATCGCCTCCATGCGGTCCAGCGCCGCCGCCCGCTCGATTTTGGCGATGATGAACGGATCGTATTCCAGCGCTCGGGCTGCCTCCCGCACGGCGAGGATATCTTCCGGTCCCCGGACAAACGACTGGCTGACGGCGTCGAGCCGCTGTTCGGCGGCAAAGGCCAGCAGCTCGCGGTCTTCCTCGGTAAAGGCGCTGATGCCCAGGTCGATGCCGGGGAAGTTGACACCCTTATGGGAGCGCAGCTCGCCGCCCGCCGCCACCGTCGTATGGACCTCGTTGCCGCGGACTTCCTCGACCTGCAGCTGCACGTAGCCGTCATTCATGTAGATCTGGTCGCCCGGCTTGACGACGTGCGGCAGGCCGGGGAAGTCCAGCGAGGCGCGCCTGTGGTCGCCGACGCACTCGTCAGTCTGCAGGATGAAGGGGTCGCCGCGCTCCAGGAAGATGGGCTCTTCTGCCAGGCTGCCGATGCGCATCTTCGGGCCCGGCAGATCGCCGAAGATGGCCACGCGCTGCTGTGCGGCTTCGGCTGCGGCGCGCACGTTGGCAATCGTCGTGCGATGGCTGTCCAGGTCGCCGTGGGCGAAGTTGATCCGCGCCACGTTCATCCCCGCGGCAATCATCTGCTGCAGCACCGCTTTGTCCTGCGACGCCGGGCCGATGGTACAGACGATCTTGGTCTTCTTTTCAGGCAACCGGGAGGGAATCATGGCGTTCTCCTGAGCTTTCCGGGGACAGGGTGACGGGATGCTCGACGACGGCGCGGCGATAGTTGAGCCAGCATATGGTACAGCGCGGCGCAATCCCGGCAAGCCGCTGCACGGCGCGGGCATAACCACGCACCTGTTCTTCATACAGCGCGAGCTGCGGGATGTGGGCCGGGTCGTTGATGCGGTCCGTCTTAAAATCGAGCAGATGCCAGCCCTCATCATCCTCGTAGAGCAGGTCAATCGTGCCGTCCACCAGCCTGTCGCCCTCGTAATAGGCGAAGGGCAGCTCCGGCAGCCGCCGCGCCCGGCTGAGCCGGTCGTAGAGCGGGTGCTGCCGGAGACGGAGCAGCAGGCGGCTGACCTGGCGCGCGGCGTCGTCCAGCCGTTCGTCGTCGCCCACGCCCAGCGTATGCGCTCTGGCCCTGGCCCAGCCGGCGAAAGCGGGATCGCCCGGCCCGGCAGGGAAGCGCCACGACGAAATCGCCTCATGGACCAGCGTGCCCACGACGCGCGCGGGCGCCGTGGCCCGTTCGACCGCCGGAACGACGCGCCAGACGAAGGGCTGCCGGACGGTCTCCCGTCTCTGCGGGCCAAGCAGCGGCTCGACCAGCAGCGGCTGCCGGCCTGCCGCGTCCGGGGGGCGCTGCTCGCCGGCGACCGGCTGCGGAGGCGGCGGCGTGTAGGCGTCGCCATAGACGGTGCAGGCGACGGCCGGCAGGCGCGTCTCCAGCCGGGCCGTGCTAGTCTCAGCCGGTTCCCATGCCTCTTCGCCGTCCAGGCCCAGGGTGGGGAACAACTGGCGCAGCCAGCCGTCGGGCCGGGGCCGCCCCTGCGCGGTGACGTTGACGTGGCCGTTCAGCAGGAGCTTGTCACGGG
>JAAYYY010000567.1 GCA_012515125.1 Chloroflexota bacterium | reverse complement strand
GGGCAGGCCCAGCTCGTCGGCAATCTCGCGCTGACTGAGACCGCGCAGGTAGGCCAGGGCGAGGGCGCGGCGCTGCTCCTCTGGCAGCTCGCTCAGGGCAGCGTGGACCCGCTGCCGCTGCATTCTGACCGCCGCACTTTCCTCCGGAGAGGCGTTGTCGGCGGCGAGGATAAAATCGGCGCCGTCCAGCGACAGGCTGTGGCCTTCCGGACGCACGTCGCGGCGGCGCAGCCGGTCGATGGCTCTGTGGCGGGCGATGGAGGTCAGCCAGGTGCTGAGCTGAGCGCGCGCCGGGTCGTAATCGGCCGCGTTCTGCCAGAGCCGGGTGAAGACGTCGAGGGTCACTTCCTCGGCCGCCGTGCGCTCGCCGACGAGATGCATGGCCACGCTGAAGACGAGCCGGCTGTAGCGGTCGTAGATGGCCTCCAGCGCCAGCTCGTCGCCTCCCGCGACCCTGTATAGTAGATTGCCATCGTCCAGGGAGCCGTAATTCACAGGGGCTATTGTAGCGAGAGATGGCAGATATGTGTAGGAATAGCTCCAAGCTGTAAGCTTTTAGCCGTAAGCCGTTAGCTCAAAGCTAACGGCTTACGGCTCATCGCTAACGGCTCATAGCTCGACCACAAACGCTTCTCCGCTCGTGGGGCCGGGCGGGCCGGCGATGATCAGCGTGCGCGCGTTGGGGTCCCAGTCGATAAAGGTAAAGATGTTGGTCGGAGCGGGCACGCTGAGGGTGGGCGTGAGGGCGCCGCTGGCGGGGTCCAGCTCCAGCACCACGACATGCGTCGCCTCCGGCAGTGCGCCCATCAGCGGCTCTTCCGGGCAGGGGCCGGCGCCGGCGACGATGGTCGTGGGGCCGATGAGCAGGAACTCCTGGTTGTTGCAGACGTTCTCCAGGCCCAGCGCCTGGCCTGCGGCGGCGTCGATGGCGCTCAGCGTGACCGCGTGGCTCCACGCGCCGGCGGCGTCGGCCCAGACGACGCGCTCGCTGCCGTCGGCGTAGGCGTGCAGAAGCACGCTTTCGCCGCCCGGCGACCAGAGGGGCGCCCACGCCGCGCCGATGCCGCCCATGCCGTTGCGGTCCACGTCGCTGAGTTGGCGCTCTTCCCCGGTTTCCAGGTCCACGAGGTAGAGGCCGGGCGGGGCGGTCAGGTTATAGCCGGTCTCGCGGGTGAAGGCGATGGCCGTGCCGGCCGGGTCGAAGGTGAACTCGCGGGGAATGTCGGCGGCGAGCAGGCGATCGCCGCCGGCAGCGTCGCGCAGGTGCAGCTCGTAAGTCGTGTCGGTCGCCAGCAGGTAGGCGTAGCCCCGGCCGTTCGGCTCCCAGCGGGCGGAGACGACGCGTTCGGGGATCACCGTCTCGGCCGTGCCCGCGGCAAAGTCCACGACGAGGAGCGGGCCGGTGGCGAGGTTGCCGGGGCCGCTGCCGACGCCGGCGGTGTTCTCCCAGACGAGGCCGCGGTTGCTCAGCGGGTCGTAGTCCAGGTTGGTCGCTTCCACGCCGGCGGGCACGGGCAGCTCGGCGACTCCCCAGCCGTCACCGGCGGGCACGAGGCCGCGCAGCAGCCAGCCGCGCGTCTCGTCGAAGATCGTGCCCTGGGCGTAGGTCAGCGCAGAAGGCGGCGCCGGGGTCGGGTCGATGGGGGTCGGGGTGGCAGCGGCCGGCGTCTCGGCAATGGGCGTTAGCGTGGGCGTGACAGCCGGCAGGGCCGTGGCGTCGAAAGGCGTCGGCGCGGCCTGCGTCGCGGCGGCAGTGGCAGTCAGCTCGGCAATCGGGGTGCCCGTGGGCGGGTCGGCGGCGGTCGGCTCCGCGCCGGGCAGGGCGTCGCAGGCCGCCGGCAGCGCGAGTAACAGCACAAGGACAAATAGCAGAGACAGTTTTTTCATCGGTTGATTCTCTCCTTTCACACAGAAAGAGCCGTTGCAGGGATCTCCCGCAACGGGCGAAGGACATTCTAGCCGATTTGCGCGACCCGTTTCATCGGGCAAAAGTCGGAGGTGGAAATTGGTCAGTGGTCAGTGGTCAGTTGACGGGGAAGCCGCTAAGCTTATGGCTTACGGCTGACAGCTAACAGCTCTCGCGGAGGAACTGGATGGACGACAACAGCGTAATCGGACTGATCCTGGGCATTGTCATCGGGCTGGTCATTCTGACGGCGTGCGGGATTATTGCCCTGGCAGGGTTGATTCTGGGCGTGGGACTGCTGTAGCGCGATTTTCCTGAATTGCACGGACCGTGGGGAGGTGGAGCGATCTGGAAAAATCGCTATACAGCCGTTATTCGACCCAGCCGTAGGCGTAGCAGTCGCCGCCTTCCAGTGGCAGAAAATGCGTGTAGCCAGCGGTGGGATTGTGCAGCAGGAGAGAGGGACCGCCGCGCAGGACCAGCCAATCGCCCTCCGGCGCCCAGAGACCGCCGGCCACGCTCTCGTCATGCGGTAGCTGTCGCGCCGGTTCCTCCGGCGCCTCCAGATCGAGCAGGCTGAACCGGTTGTGGCGGGAATCCTCGGTGGTCACGACGGCGAGCCAGCGGCCCGTACCGGATAGCTCAAACAGCCCGGCGTCCACCGCCAGCGACGTCGCCCATCCCACCTCCTGCCAGCCCTCCGCGAACTCGACCAGCAGCAGGCGGCTTTCGCCCTGCCCGCCGAATGGACCCATACCGGCGCTGACGAGAAGCCGGCGCGGGTTCTGCGGGTTGGCGCGCAGGGCATGATCGGTGAGGGCGTAGCCGCGCGGCATCGCCTCGGCAACACCGGCCAGTGTCCACAGGTCGGAGAAGGGCAGGCGCAGCAGCTCCGCTTCCTGACCCACGGCGCGCACGACGAGATCGCGCTCGGCCGGCGGGGCGCTGACGTAGGCGTAATGCGTGCCGTCGAGCCAGGCGACGCGGCTGGCCCAGTCCACGCGACGCTGAATGCCGGCGTCGCCGTCGCCTTCGTAGAGCTCCGGCCCGACGTTGCGCCCGACGTCGTCCTGGCGCGGCGGGCTGAGGATGAGGCTGTGGCTGCCGCCTGGCGACCAGAACACCTCACCGGCAATTTCGCGTATCGCACAACCATTCTCATGACAGAGGCGGAGGTCGACGAGGTAGAAATCGGGCCGGGAGCCACCGTCGCTCCCCCGCCTGACCTGGACGAAGACGAGGAAGCGGCGGGCGGGGTCGGCGCCCGCTACGGAGAAGGAGGCCAGCTCGTCCCAGGTGGGCGCCCGCTCGCGGAGCAGGGTGGTTGTCGAGCCGTCCTGG
>JAAYYY010000566.1 GCA_012515125.1 Chloroflexota bacterium | reverse complement strand
TGCGCCATCTCGTCTGGGCCGAGGGCGGGATGCTGCGCCTGATGCGGCAGATCCGCGCGGGCGAAGAAGGGGCGCCGGCCGACTTTGACCTGGATCGCTACAACGCCGCCGGCGTTAACAAGCTGAAGGACGAGATGCCCGCCGACCTTCTGCTGCGCCTGGAGAAGAACCGCAACGAGCTGCTCGCCTTCGTGGAAAGCCTTGAAGAGGGGGACTGGGAGAAGAAAGGGCGCCACGGCAGCCTGCGCATCATGTCGATCCGGGAGATTCTGGAGCGGATCGCCGACCACGAGGCGCAGCATCTGGCCGATCTGCGCGAGGCGCTCTCCTGACGGGCGAGCCGGCTGCAACGAACGCGCGGCCCTGCCGTATAGTGCTCGGCCTGTGTAATACGGTTCGTGAAGAACGCTTAAGGAGAAAACGATGGCCCGCACCAAAGTTGACGACGTACTCGCCAGAGAATTCGTCTGCAACCACTGTGGACGGCAGGGCGCCCACGTAGAGCGCCTGACCATGAGCGGCAGCGGTCTCTCGCGCCTGCTGGAAATCCAGGCATACCGCTATGCCTTCGTCAGTTGCCTCAATTGCGGCTACACCGAGGTGTTCAACCTGCGGGTGCTGGAAGGCAAGGACGATCTGGGCACCTTCCTCGACATCCTCTTTTCGAACTAGGCGGGGTATGCCCGTGCAAAGAGAGAGACCGGACTCCCGGCAGGAGCCCGGTCTCTTTGTTTATGGCAGCACGGCGTCGGCCTGCGTGAACAGGAAGTGGTCGTGATAGTAGTGGATCCAGAGGAAGCTGAGCACGCCGATGTAGTAGGAGGTTTCCAGCGCGTAGGATGCCTCGGCCCACTTACCTCCCACGACGAAATGCAGAATGGCGAAGACAATGCCGATGATGACCACGGCGCCGAAGGTCAGGGCGAGGTTGAAGCCATAGTAGACGCGCGCCTTGCCGTCGGCTGAGATGCGCTCGACAAATGGCGTGCGGCGGAGTGAGCCGCGGTCGGCGCGCAGCCGGTTGATGTACCAGGTCAGCGCCAAGTACTGGAAGCTATGCCAGACGTTCATCCCCTGAAAGGCGGTATCCAGGTTGCCCAGCGAGGGCACGATGAAGCTGGCGGCGGCGGTGAAGCTGATGAAGATGATCTTCGGAACGTGGGCCGTGCCCCTGCGAACTTCCATCGCGCTCTTGACGATGAATGCGAGCAGGCTGACGCCGAAAGCGCCGCCCGCGGCGTAGACCACCCAGGGCTGCTCAAAGAACGAAGGGATGATGTCGTTGAGGTGGTTGGGGCCGATGCTGAAATCCTGGGTGATGGCAACCCGGTAGGCGGCGAGCGGGTAGAGGCTGGTGAGCACGACGGCGTAGTCAATCGCCCGGCTCAGCGGGGAGAGCGTCGAGCGCGCCGCCCTGTTCGCCTTCTGGTTATAGGCTTCCACGACGAAGACGATCTGGTGCAGGACGTGGATCGACGCCCAGAAGAAGAAGATCGTCAGCAACAGCGTTAGATTGGTCAGGGCCAGGACGATGACGACGAGGGGGATGATGATCGACGAGCGTACGAAACCCGCGTACTGCTCGCGGAAGTCGTTGTCCAGCGCCGTGCGCGTAAAAGTCGCGTACATGTGCGGCCCGCCGATGAGCCCGGCGATGAGCAGGTTGACCGCCTGCCTGCCGGCATCCGATTCCACCATGAAGACGTCCTTCATCAGCAGCCAGATGAGATAGGGCAGGGGCACAAGGATGACGCTCAGGCTGATAAACGCCAGATCCCACTTGCGATTGTAGATCCAGCCGGCCTCACGCTCGGCGGGCAGACCGCGGCCAATGGAGACAGCAGTTGTCATCGGTTCCTCCTAAGAACTGTGTCAACCCCTCTACTGTTGATGCGGAGTTCCTGATCGACGATGGTGATGATGAAGCCTACAGGTAACCCTTCACACGATACCAATTATAAGCATCTTTGACCGCCGTTGGGAAGGGCGTCTGAGGAAGGCTCAGCTCTCGCCGAGCTTTGCTGCTGTCGGCATAGAGGTTCAGGGCCATCATGCGCACCTGCGTGGGGTCGAGCGGGATGCGGTTGCCCAGCAGCCGGCGCGCTCCCGCGATGGCCAGCGCTGCCGGGGGCAGCATCCAGCGGCGGACCCTAAAAAGCGGTGGTCGCCGGCCGACGGTGGCGCAGATGGTAGCGATGGCTTCCGTATAGGGCAGGTTGTGCGCGCCGAGGATATAGCGCTCGCCGGTGCGACCGCGCTCAGCGGCGGCGACGTGCCCGGCGGCGACGTCCTGGGCGGCGATGAAGTTGGTGCCGCCCGGCGCCGTGAAGCGCAGGAGACCGCCGGCGGCTTCGAGGATAAGCGAGCCGGAGATGCGGTTGAGGTCACGCGGGCCGAGCACGATGGAGGGATTGACGATCACAGCGTCGAGGCCGTCCGCCACCGCCTGCAGCACAACTTCTTCGGCCAGCGCCTTGCTATGTCCGTAGGGCCAGCTCTCCGGCGGCTGGTTGAAGCGGTTCGACTCGTCCAGCAGCGTGCCCGGCGCCGGGATGCCCATCGCCGCCAGCGAGCTGGTGAAGACCAGGCGGCTGACGCCCGCCAGTCGCGCCGCCTCGACCACGCGGCGCGTGCCCTCCACATTGACCTGATAGATGCGCTCCCGGCCCTGCCGCCAGTAATCGGCGACCGCGGCGACGTGAAAGACCCACTGGCATCCGGCCATCGCCTCCGCCAGCCGGCCCGGCTCGTCGAGGATGTCGCCATGCGCGGACTCGTAATACAGGCCTTCCAGCGCTGCGAGCGACGAGCTGGGCCGGTGCAGCACGCACGCCCCGATGCCCAGCTCGTTCAGCTCTGCAACCAGATTGGCGCCGACGAAGCCGGTGCCGCCGGTGACGAATGCCCGCACCTAGACCAGCTCCACGACTGTCGCTTCGCCCTGGCCCACGCCCACGCAGAGCGTCGCCAGCCCGTACCGCATCTCCTCGCCCGCACTGCGGCGGCGGTGCATCTCGTGGAGCAGCGTCGTCAGGATGCGCGCGCCGGAGCAGCCCAGCGGGTGCCCCAGGGCAATAGCGCCGCCGTTCACGTTGGTGATCTCCGGGTCCATACCCAGCTCGCGCATCACGGCCAGCGCCTGCACGGCAAAGGCTTCGTTCAGCTCGATGAGGTCGATGTCGTCCAGCGTCAGGCCGGCGCGCTGCAGCGCCTTCCGCGTCGCGTCGACCGGCCCCAGCCCCATGACGCGCGGGTTAACGCCCGCCGCCGCCGAAGCCATCCAGCGGGCCAGCGGCTTCAGCCCCAGCGCCGCGGCGCGCTCGCCGGTCATGAGCACCAGCGCCGCAGCGCCGTCGTTCAGGCCGCTGGCATTGGCCGCCGTCACCGAGCCGTCCTTGCGGAAGGCCGGGCGCAGCCTACCCATCGCCTCCAGATCGGTGTCCAGCTCCCACCCGGTCTCAGTCCGGCGGATGCGCGGGTGTTCGTCGGTGTCCACGACCAGCGGTGGCCCTTTGCGCTGGGGAATCTCCACCGGCACGATTTCCGCGTCGAAATAGCCCTCCTGAATGGCTCGCAGGGCGCGCCGCTGGCTCTCATAGGCGAAGGCATCCTGGTCCTCCCGCGTGATAGGGCCGCCGGCAATCTGGCCCGCGCAGCTCATCTCATAGATGTTCTCCGCCGTCTCGCCCATTGCCTCCAGCGGGAACATCGCTTCCATCGCCGGGTTGGGATATCGCCAGCCGAGCGTCGTGTCGTAAGCCGTCACGTTGCCGGGCGGGCCAAAGGGGCGCGCGTTCTTGGGGAAGGAGTAGGGCGCCCGGGTCATGCTTTCCACGCCGCCGGCCACGAAAATGTCGCCTTCGCCCACGGCAATGGCCCGCGCCGCCTGGTTGACGGCGTTCAGCCCGCTGGCGCAGAGGCGGTTGACCGTCACCCCGGCGACGTGCTCGGGCAGGCCGGCGAGCAGTGTCGCCATCCGGGCGACGTTGCGGTTGTCTTCGCCCGCCTGGTTGGCGCAGCCCATATATACTTCCTCGATCTCGGCCGGGTCAATGCCCGCCCGGCGCACCGCTTCCTTGATGACCAGCGCGGCCATGTCGTCGGGGCGCACCTCCGACAGGGCGCCCGCCAGCCGGCCGATTGGCGTGCGGACGGCGCTGACAATCACGACTTCTCTCATCGATCTTCCTCCATGATTCCGGTATTGGTCAGAGGCCGCTATATTGCCGCGGCCGGGTTTACATCTCCAGACGGGCTTCGACGGCTTCTTTGATCGTGCCACTGGCGACGAGCTGGCGCACCGCCTCGATGTGCGGCGCCAGCACCACGTCCTCTTCGATAAACGGCACCTGCTCGCGGATGAGATCGTAGGCGACCGCCGTTCCGGCCCCCTGCCTCGCTTCCGGCAGCCCGCCAAGCCGCCGCCGGAAGTCGATACCCTGCGCCGCACAGAGCAGCTCTATGGCGACGATTGTCTCCACGTGCTCGATGATCTGCGCGGTCTGGCGCACCGCGGTAGCGCCCATACTCACGTGATCTTCCGTGTTGGCGCTCGTCGGCAGCGAATCGGCACTGGCGGGGTGGGCGAGGACCTTGTTCTCGGAAGCCAGCGCCGCCGCCGTATACTGGGCCATCATAAAGCCGCTCTCCAGCCCGCCCTGTTCGGTCAGGAACATCGGCAGGACGCCGCCGTTGCTGTCGGCGTCTACCAGCCGGGCCGTGCGCCGCTCGCTCATGTTGCCGAGGTCGGTCAGGGCCAGCGCGGTGTAGTCCATGGCAATCGCCACCGGCTCGCCGTGAAAGTTGCCGGCGGAGATGACGTCTACCGCGCCGCTTTCCTCGTCTACAAAGATAAGCGGGTTATCGTTCACGGCGTTCAGCTCGATATTGAGCACCCACTGGAGATAGGCGATGGCGTCGCGCACGGCGCCATGCACCTGGGGTACGCAGCGCAGCGTATAGGGGTCCTGAACGTTGGGCGAGGACGGGTCGCGCAGCAATTCGCTGCCCTCCAGCAGGCGGCGCAGGAAGGCGGCGTCGTCAATCTGCCGGGGGTGGGGGCGGATGGCGTGCACGCGGGCGTCGTAGGCGCGGTCGGTGCCGTTGAGCGCTTCCAGGCTCATCGCCGCGGCGATGTCGGCGGTGAGGATCAGGTTGATGGCCCGGCGCACGAGCAGCGCGCCATAGCCGACCATGAGCGTGGTGCCGTTGACGAGCGCCAGCCCCTCTTTGGCCTCCAGCGTGACCGGCTCCAGCCCGGCACGGCGCATCGCCTCCGCGCCCGGCAGTCGCTCTCCCTCGTACTCGGCCTCGCCTTCGCCGATAAGGACGAGGGCCAGGTGGGCCAGTGGGGCCAGGTCGCCGCTGGCGCCCAGCGAGCCCTGCGCAGGGACGACGGGATGCACGCCACAATTCAGCATTTCCAGCAGCCGCTGGACGATAACCGGCCGGACGCCTGAGTAGCCAAGCGCCAGCGTGTTGGCGCGCACGAGCAGCATGGCGCGGACGACAGCCACCGGCAGCAGCGGGCCGACGCCGACGGCGTGGCTGCGCACGAGGTTGAGCTGGAGCTGGCGCGTCTGATCGGGCGAGATGATCTTATCCTTGAAGTGGCCGAAGCCCGTCGTAATCCCGTAGGCGATCGCCCCGTCGGCGACGAGCTGCTCCAGCGCCCGCCGCGAGCGCTCCAGGCGCGGCACCACGGCTTCGTCCAGCACAACCGACCGCCCCCGGGCCACGTCCACGACGTCGTCGATTTTTAGCTCGCTCCCTGTGATGGTCAGTGGGATGTTCATGGCGCCCTATTATAGCAGCATTTAGCCGCCGACCGTCGCTCGGGCTACAATGGGGCTATGACGACAGCCTGGCAAGAGATCGTCGGCCACGAGTGGGCCGTCAACCTGCTGCGCGAAGCGATCGTGCAGGAGCGGGTAGGCCATGCCTATCTCTTCACCGGGCCGCGTCACGTGGGCAAGACGGCGCTGGCGTTGCGTTTCGCCCAGGCGCTCAACTGCGAGGCTGAAGTCGCCGGCCGGCCATGCGGGCAGTGCCGGAGCTGCCGCCTGATCGCTGCGGGCCGCCATCCCGACATCCGTCTGGTTACGCCCGAAGTGAGCAGCCGCGGCGTGCCGACGCTGAAGATCGAGCAGATTCGCGAGCTGCAGCACGGGCTGAGCCTGGGCACTTACGAGGGGCGCTGGAAGATCGCCATTCTTGCCGACTTTGAAGGCGCCACGCCCGGCGCCGCCAACGCCTTTCTCAAGACGCTGGAGGAGCCGCCGCGCGGCGTCGTGCTCCTGCTGACGGCGAGCGAGGCCGACGCCCTGCTGCCGACGATCACCAGCCGCTGCCGGGTCATCGCTCTACGCCCGCTGCCCACCGCGCAGATCGCCGGCGCCCTCGAACAGCGCTGGGAGACGCCCGTCGCCAGGGCGCGGCTCCTGGCCCATCTCGCCGACGGGCGGCTGGGTTGGGCGCTGCAGGCGCTGGAAGACGAGAGCCTGCTGGCGGCCCGACAGGAGCATCTGGCGCTTCTGCAGGAGGCGCTCTCCGGAAGCCGCGTGGAGCGCTTTGCCCTGGCCGAGCGGCTGGCAAACAAGCCGGACGCGCTGCCGGCTATTCTGCGTACCTGGCTGAGCTGGTGGCGCGACCTCGCCCTGCTGGCCTGGGGGGGCCGGGAGGACCAGATCAGCAACGTGGACGCCGAAGACGAGCTGGTGCGCCGCTCGCGCCGCTGGGAGCGGGAAGCGATCCTCAAAGCCCTGCAGCAGACGCAGCGGGCGCTCTGGCAGCTCGAGCATAACGCCAACACGCGGCTGGCGCTCGAAGTCCTGTTGCTGGTCTACCCACGCGCCGAGGGCGGCTGACGCACGCCGCCGCGCTCCAGCACCTCGCGTGTAATCGCCGCCGCCACGTTGGCTAACTCCGCGTCACTGCGCGGCAGCTCGTCCTCGGTAACGGTGACTGCGCCCCGCCGGCAGGGAATCGCCAGCGGCACGACGTAACGCTGGTGCGGCTCCCGCACGAGGTAGTTACGCTCCGGGTGCAGGCCGTTTTCTTTCAGCGTCGCGTAGAGCCGGTCCACGTAATCGCCGCCTTCCACGAAGAGGTCGTTAATCTCCTGGGCGTCCTGGAAACGGTCCCAGGTGGTATGGATGAAGGTGATCCGCCGCCAGCGCAGGCTGATGATCGGTGTCTCGCGCTTCTGCAACGGGCCAAGCTGGACGACGTAGTAGAGGTCGTCGGCCCGCGGGTGGTCAGGCTGGTCGGGGAAGAGCATGCGGCGTGACGCCAGCTCGTGGCCCATACGGCGCGCGTAGTAGTGGATGGCCCACTTCTCTTCGCCAAAGCGGCGGCCAAAGTAGAAGGCGAAATATTCGGCGTACAGTCCCTTTGGCGCCGTCGCCTGGGGGATGCGATACCAGTGTTCGTTCCGGGCGATGGCGAAGTCTGCCGGACTGGACATGTAGGCCACCAGCACACGGTCTTCCGGGTACATAAGGACGATGGTACCGCACAGATCCTGACTGCACAATTCGGTTTTCCGGCTATAATTACGAGCAGGTTCGCTCAAAGGAGGAGGTATGTCCGACCCCCGGATCGCCGCGCACGCTAACCTGCTGGTCAATTATTGTGTCGCCGTTCAGCCTGGAGATCGCGTGTTCATCAACAGCGCACTGGCGGCCAAACCCCTGGCTCTGGAAACCTACCGGCACGTGCTGCGGGCCGGCGGCCATCCGCTGCTTTCCTGGAGCGACGAGCAGTTCGACGAGGTTCTGCTGAAAGAAGGGACGGAGGAGCAGATCCGCTTCGTCCACGAGCCGCTGCGACACGTCTACGAGCATTACGACGCGATTATCGGCCTGCGCGGAGCCACGAACACACGCGCCCTCAGCGGCGTCGATCCGCAGCGGGAGCAGTGGCGCAGCGCCGCCGGTCACCCGTTGCGGCGGGCGCTAATGCAGCGCGCGGCGGCGCGCGAGGCGCGCTGGGTCGGTACGCTCTTTCCCACGGCGGCCCAGGCGCAGGAAGCCGATATGTCCCTGGCCGAATACGAGGACTTTGTCTACCGCGCCTGTTTTGTCGATCAGCCGGACCCAGTAGCGAGCTGGCACGCTGTGTCGGCCCAGCAGCAGAAGCTGGTCGACTGGCTGCGGGGCCGGCGAGAGGTGCGCGTGGAGGGGCCGAACGCCGAGCTGACGCTTTCTATCGCCGGGCGCACCTTTATCAACTCCGACGGACGCAGGAACATGCCCAGCGGCGAGATCTTCACCGGCCCGGTCGAAGACTCTGTCAACGGCTGGGTGCGCTTTACCTACCCGGCCATCTACTCGGGACGGGAGGTGGAGGGTATCGAGCTGCGCTTTGAGCAGGGCCGGGTGGCCGAGGCCAGCGCCAGGAAGAACGGGGCGTTCTTGCAGAAAGTGTTGGACACCGATCCCGGCGCGCGCTACCTCGGCGAGTTTGCCATCGGCACCAACGACGGCATCGACCGCTTTACCAAGTCGATTCTGTTCGACGAAAAGATTGGCGGCACGATTCACATGGCCGTCGGCGCGGGCTATCCGGACACAGGCAGCACGAACGAGTCGGCCGTCCATTGGGACATGATCTGCGACATGCGCGATGGCGGGCGCATCTGGGTAGACGGCGAGCTATTCTACGAGAGCGGCCGCTTTACGATTCTCGAGGAGCCGATTGTAGGCGACCATGCCTGAGCTACCCGAAGTCGAAACGACCGTCAGGGCGCTGCGCCGGCCGCTGGTGGGCCGGACGATTATGGGCGTGCGCAATACGTGGCCGCGCCACATTGCCCTGCCGTCGCCGGAGGAGCTGCAGGAGCGGATCGCGGGCCGGCGTATTCTCGGCATCGACCGGCGCGGCAAATTTCTCGTCTTCACCCTCAGCGAAGGGGAGACGCTGATCATCCATCTGCGCATGACCGGCCATCTCTCGGTGGTCAGGGCCGACACACCAGTTGACGCCCACACACACACTATCTTCCGTCTGGAGGATGGCCGGGAGCTGCGTTTCCGCAACCCGCGCAAGTTCGGCCGGGTCTATCTGGTGCGCGATCCCCAGGAGGTGTTGGGCAGGCTGGGGCCAGAGCCGCTGGAGGAGAGCTTTACGGTCGAGGCGCTGCGGCGGCGGCTGGCCGGCAAGAAGCGCCAGCTCAAGCCGCTGCTGCTCGACCAGAGCTTTATTGCCGGGGTGGGCAACATCTACGCCGACGAAGCGCTATATTATGCGCGCCTGCACCCGCTGCGGCGCGCCGATACCCTGAGTGACGAAGAGGTCGTCGCGCTACATACCGCGATCCGCATGGTCTTGCAGATGGGTCTCGAGCATGAGGGGGCGAGTATTGACCGTTATGTCAAGCCGGATGGGACGCGGGGCTCCATGCAGGACGTCGTTTCTGTATTCCAGCGTACCGGCGCAACCTGTTATCGTTGTGGCACACCCATCGAGCGCATTATCGCCGGGGGCCGTAGCACACATTTTTGTCCGGTCTGTCAACCACAGGAGAAGGGGACGTAACCATGCGGGAAGAGATGGAAGTTATGACAGTCAAAAGGGTTCCGCCGTTGGGCAAGCTGGTCGTCGCGGTGGGCGGCGCCCGCTACCAGTCGCTCGACGAGGTAGGGGATGAAGCGCTGCGCCGCCGACTGCTGGCAGCTATCGGCGAGCTGGTTGTCTTTGCCGGCGGATATGACCGGTTGATGATGGAAGGGCTGGCGCCGCCGGCGACAGCCGCCACAGGCCCACGCCAGGGGGAAGCGAAGCTGACGGCGGAACAGGAAGCGTTTCTCGCGTCGCTCGAACAGGAGCTGAAGGCGACGGCGCGCCGTGGCCCCAGCCGTCTCCCGGATGCGCGCAGCGCCGAGGAGTTCAATGCCCAGCTCGACCAGCTGATGACCGAGCAATCGCCGGACAACGTCGTGGCCCACATCGACCTGATCCTCCAGCGCCACCTGGAGAAGGAGCCGGAGCTGGCGAACCGCACGATTCGCCTGGAGCAGCCTGCAGACGGCCCGCTACACATCCGTGTGGACGACCAGGTCTACCTGCACCCGGCGGAAATCGAAGACGCCACCGTGCGGCGCGTGCTGCGCCAGGCGTTGATGGAGTGGGAGCGGCGCTAAGGCGCAGGTTCTGGCTTCGGGTGCGCCGCGCGCCGCGGAAGCCGGAAGGTGAAGCGACTGCCTTTGCTTGGCTCGCTTTCCACCCAGATCTCCCCGTGGTGCGCATCGACGATGCGTTTGACGATAGCCAGACCAATGCCGGCGCCGCCGAACCGCCGCCTTGCCGATCCGTCAATCTGGTAGAAGCGCTCAAAAATCCGGTTGAGCTTGTCCGGCGGCACGCCGATACCCTCGTCGGTGACCGTCACGTCGACGTACTCCTCGTGCTCCTCCAGACGCAGACGGATGGCGCCGCCGTTGGGGCTGAACTTCATGGCGTTGCCGATGAGGTTGTTCAAAACCTGGGTAATCCGGCCCCTGTCTGCTTCGACAAATGCGTCGCTCTCGTCTCCCTCCATCGTGAGTTCCAGACCGCGGCTGGCGGCGCTCAAACGGTGCAGCGCCACCGTCTCCTGAAGCAGACTACGCATCGAGAACTCTTCATATAGCAGGTTATCGGCGCGGATGCGCTGCAGCGCCATGATGTCTTCCACCAGGCGCGTGACCTCGGTCGTCTTCTGGGAGACGATGTTCAGCGCCGATAGCTGATCCGGCGACACCGGACCCATCTCCCCGTCGATGAGCAGGTCAATGTAGCCCCGGATGAAGGTCAGCGGTGTGCGCAGCTCATGGGAGACGTTCTGCACCAGCTCGTCTTTAAGGCGGTCGCTTTCCTGCAGCTCGGCGTAGGCCTGCGCCAGCTCGGCGGCCCGCTCCTCGACCTCCTCAAACAGCCGGGCGTTGGCGATGGCCACGCTCACCTGGGCGGCGGCGATGGTCATTAACTGGATGTCCGAATCGCTGAAGGCGTACGGGCGGTCGCTGTCCACTGTGAGCGTGCCGATGACCTTGTTCCGGGCCACGAGAGGCACTACCAGCAGGGAGCGCAGCACCGGATCGAAAAAGAGAAAGTCTGACTCTGCCTGCGTATCGCCCACGTAGATCGTGCGCATCTCGCTGATTGCCCGCCCCGATACGCCTTCGCCGAGCTTGATGACGACGTGGTGGTATTGGGGCTTGATGCCCGCCGCGGCCTCCACGACCAGCTCCGTCCCATCTTCGGAGAGCAGGGCGATGGTGCTTGCTCGCGCCTGCAGCAGCTCCTGGAGCTGCTGCACCGTCGTCTCCATGACGCGCTCGACGCGCAGATTGCCGGTGACCTGCTGGGCCATTTCCACCAGCGCCGACATACCGCGCAGGCGATGCTGCGCCTGTGTGTAGAGGCGCGCGTGTTCTACGGCGACCGCAGCCTGTCCTGCCAGATTGCGCGCCAGCCTGACTTCAGAGGGATCGAAGCTGCTACCGGCGGCTGTCTTGCCCAGCCCCAGCAGGCCCAGCGATTCGCCGCGCTGCACCATGGGGATCAGCAGCAGGGCATTGAGGCCGGCGGCCTGCAGCAACGCCTGCTCCGCCACATTGCCAGCACTCTCGGCCTGCAGCGTCAGCGGCTCCTGAGCCGCCATCACCCGCTGAATAACCGGGTCCAGCTCGGGATGATGCACCGGATGCAGACCTACGCGCCGGCGAGCGGCCTCCAGAGCGGGCCGCTGCTGGTATGCCGCCACCTCCAGCGACTGGTGGTTCTCACTCCACACGAGGATGGTGCAGCTATCCACACTGAGCGCGCGGATCATCTCGCCGCCGACCGTTCTCAACACTGTGTCCTGATCCAGGTCGGCGGCGATGAGCGCCCCGGCTTCGTATAGGGTCGTCAGCTCGGCCAACTGGCGCTGGATCGCCTCGTGCAGCCGGGCGTTCTGGATGGCCATCGCCGCCTGGCTGCCGAGGGTCATCGCTACCCAGGCCTCGCGCTCACCGTAGATATCGGGCTTGCTGCTTTGCAGGGCGAGCACGCCGACTACACTTTCGCCGGCGAGCAGGGGCACGCCCAGCCAGGCGGGCAGCGGCTCGACAGCCTCCGTCCATGACCAGCGCGGGTCGCCAGCCAGGTCGCCAATGAAGAGGGGCTCGCGCTGGGAAACCACGTCGCCAATGAGCGGGCTACTCTCCAGCAGCGACCGCAGCACCGACTCAGGCAACTCCGCCGGCCGTCCCTGTTCGGCAAAGAGGACGACCTTCCGGTTTTCCAGCAGAGCCGCTACTGCCAGGTCGAACTGCACCGTCTCGCTGAGCGCGCGCAGGAGCTGGCCCAGAATGACGTCGCGGTCCAGGCTGGTGCCGATTGTGGCGGCGTTTTGCCGGAGCAGCGAGGCGGTCAGGTAGTCGCGCGCCAGCGTATCGACCAGCTCCCGCGTGGTGGCATAAAGCTGGGCATTGCGCACGATGACGGCGACCTGATCGGCAATCGAGGCCAGGAGCGCCTGGGCATCCTTGTCGAAGGCGCCGGGCTGATCGCTCTGCACGGAAAAGACGCCGACGATGTGCTTGCCCGCGCGCAGCCGGTAGCAGAGCACCGAACGCATCTCCGTCTCCACGCCGTCGAAGCCTTCGACCGGGCGGCGCGGGTCATTCTGCCAGTCGTCGCTGACGAAGTCGCTGTCGTTGCGCACCACCCAGGCCACCAGGCTATTCTTGTCGAAGATGGAGATGGAACTCAGCTCCTCGGTGTGCCCATGCTCAACCACGTAGGGAAAGTCGAGCATCTCTCGTTTTGGGTCGTACAGCGCGATGTAAAAAAGGGGCACGTTGAAGGCCCGGTCAATCTGGGCGTGAATCTCCGCCAGCGTAGGCCGGAGTGGGCGCAGGGCGCGGGCCGACTCTGTCACGCTGTAGATCAGCTCCATCTGCGCCGTGCGCTGCCATGCCTCCTCGATGAGGCTGTTTGTGTGCAGGGCCGTTGCCAGCCACAGCCCCAGCAGCTCGAAATAAGGGAGCTGTTCGGCCGACAGATCGGGCGTTGCCGCCGTGCCCCCAATGACAAGCGCCGACCGAGGTCCCGCACTGCCCAGCGGAACGACGGCGAATTGGGCAGGCTGGCCTGCGGTCACGCCGTTGCCCGCGCTGTCGAGGAGGACCATCTCGTCTGCGCGGCGAGCCCAGTCCAGCGCGTCGGGCGGCAGCTCGGCGGCAAACGGCGGGCCAAAAGCGGCTGCCTCATGCCAGCGCTGCTCATCCTGCTGCCAGAGATAATAGCGGGCAGCCGTACCAGGGAAGGCGTCTGCGAAGAGGGAAGTTACCGACTCGTAGACCGAGTCGAGGTCACGGGCGTGAAAGACCTTCTCGCCGGCAATCTTAAGCAGCTCGAGGGCGGCGGACGAGACTTTCACCTCCGATTTAGCGTCCAAAACTCCTCCGCATCATGGCCACCGCCTTGCTGAGCCGGCGCTGGCTTACACTTTTGCGTCCTGGCGCATGTGACAATGCTTGTATTTCTTACCGCTGCCGCAGGGGCACGGATCGTTGCGACCTACCTTGGGCATGTCGCGCCGTAGCTCGGCGCCTTTGCCCCGGTCGCGTTCGACCACCTGATAGCCGGCCTGCGTCATCTGCTCCTGATAGGCAACCGCGGCCTGCTGGCGCCGCACGAACTCCTGGTGCTGCTCCAGCTCGCGGAAGAAGCGGTCAACCACCAGCTCGTCGATGTTGCCGCGCATGTCGGAGAACATCTGGTAGGATCGGCGCTTGTACTCGACCTTCGGGTCTCGCTGGGCAATCGCTTCCAGGCCAACCTCGCGGCGCAGGTCGTCCATCGCCGTCAGGTAATCCCGCCACTCGCGGTCAATCGCGCTGAGCAGAAGCAGCCGCTGGAAGTTGCGGTATTCCTCTTCGCCAATGCGCTGCCGCCAGATCTCCTGCTGGCTGGTCACGTGCTCCTCCAGCGCCTCGACGATCTCCTGCGGCTCCAGCGCCGCCAGGCTGTCGAGCAGTAAGCGGCCCAGCGCCTCGTCCACGTCGCGCCGGAAGCGGAGCTGCTGGCCCTTCAGCGCCGCAGCCGACAGGCCCGACACGGGGAAGCCGGCAAAGGCGTCTTCGATAGCCGATTTCGCCCGATTCCAGATGGTCGCCCGGTCGTCAGGCTCCAGATGGCTGGCGAGGAAGCTGGTGAACAGCTCCTCGACCTGGGCCACAAACTCACGCTGCATATTCTGCCGCGCCTGGAGCTGGCCCGAGCGCATGGCGCTGAGCCGCCCGCCGAGATTGGGGACCGGCGGCAGCAGGGGGATGAAGCGGTTCATGGCCCGCAGAAGCTGGTAGAGGTTAGCGCCTTCGGCCTCGTTCTCGTAGACCAGCTGCATCAGCCGCTCGGGGATGTCTCGGGGCGAAAGCGCTGCCAGCTCGGCGCGGTCCAGCTCCGCCGCCTGCGGAATGAGGGCGCGCAGCCGGTTGACGACCCCGTTGATGTTGACCGTATCGGTCGCGTCGGTGCTGAAATCGTCGATGGCGCGCTCAATCTCGCCCCGCACGTAGGCGGGATAATCTTCGAGATAGTTGTGGACCAGCGTTTCGATGGCGCTGCGGAAAGCGTCGGCGATCTTCTCGTCCAGGTCAACGGCTTCGCCCATCAGAATCGCCCGGCGCTCGTTGTAGATCGCCTGGCGCTGCTTGCTCATCACGTCGTCATACTCGACGACGTTCTTACGCATGTCGAAGTTGTAGCCCTCAATACGCTCCTGAGCGCTTTCGATGATGCGATCCAGCAGGCCGCTTTCAATCGGCACGTCGTCGGGGAAGACGTTGCTGGACATGAGCCGGCGCAGTCGCTCGCCGCCGAAGCGGCGCATCAGCTCATCTTCCACCGAGAGGAAGAAGCGCGAAGAGCCGGGGTCGCCCTGGCGCGCCGCACGACCGCGCAGCTGGTTGTCGATGCGCCGGGACTCGTGCCGCTCGGAGCCGACGACGTGGAGGCCGCCCAGCTCCCAGACTTCGCGCCGCTCTTTTTCGGCCTGCCGGCGCACGTCGCGGATGCGGTCGATCCACACGGCCTCCAGGCCGGGCACCGAGCGCACGATTTCCTGCGCTTCTTCCATATCGTCGCGCAGGACGGCGCGGATCAGCGCAGCGCGCCCATTGTAATTGAACTCAAAGACCTGTTCGGCCAGGAAATCGGCCACCTGCCGTGGGTCGCTCTGCGCGTTCTTATAGCGGGTGTGCAGGCTGAGCAGGCGATGACCTTCTTCGACCAGCGCGCTGTCGGCCTCCAGCTGCTCTACAAGGCGCCGGGCCTCGGCAAAGCGGTTGACCCGAATCAGGCGCAGCACGTTCATCGTGTCGTTGAAGTCCAGGTTGTAGTTCTTCTGCAGCACGCGGGCCACGTAGCCTGTCACCTGGATTTCCTCGCTCTCGGCCAGCGCAGCGTCGTACTCGGCCTTCGTCGCCAGCAGGCTATCCACGAGATCGACCGTGAGCCGCGGTTGTTTGGCGGCAAAGTTGCGCGCTTCCGCTTCGCCTTCGACGACCAGTTTGGTGGCAAGCTGGACAAGCGTGCTGCGGCTGAACATCTCGTTTTCGATCATTTCCGCGGCCATGCCCTCGGGGTTACCGCCGAGCAAAATGTCGGTGCCGCGACCGGCCATGTTCGTGGAAATCGTGACCGCGCCGCGCCGGCCGGCCTGGGCCACAATCAGCGCCTCCGAGTCGTGCTGCTTGGCGTTGAGGACCTTGTGGGGAATCTTTTTCCGCTCCAGCAGCCGGTGAATGGTCTCTGAGTGCTCCACAGAAGTGGTGCCGACGAGTACCGGGCGCCCCATCTCGCGCACGGCGATAATCTCGTCGATGATGGCCCTGTCTTTGGCCTCCTCACTGCTGTAGACCTGGTCGGGGTAGTCGAGCCGCTTGAAGAAAACGGGCCTGTCCCCATTTTCTGGCTTGCTGTAATAGGTCTGTTCGGCGCCGTTGACCTTCAGCCGCCGTTCCTCCAGGTCCATCTTGCCGGTGTTGACGATATATTCGACGTTGGTCGGGAGCGGCGTCACGTCGAGACCGTAAATCTCGCCAAATTCCTCGGCGTCGGTCATGGCCGTACCGGTCATGCCGGCGAGCTTCTCATAGAGGCGGAAGTAGTTCTGCAGGGTGATCGTCGCCACCGTCACCGTCTCGCGTTTTACCTGAACGCCTTCCTTGGCCTCGATTGCCTCGTGCAGGCCGTCGGAGTAGCGCCGGCCGGGCATGAGCCGGCCGGTGAAGTCGTCCACGATGATGACCTGCCCGTCCTGTACCACGTACTGCTTGTCGCGGTGGAAGAGATACTGGGCCTTCAGGGCGTTGTCCAGGTAGTAGGTCAGGTGGAAGAAGCGGGGATCATAGAGACTCTGCCCGGCGTCGGTGTCCACTTCAGGCACGCGGCGCTCGATCTCGCTGATGCCCAGCTCCGTCAGGCTGATGGAGCGGCTCTTTTCGTCGATCTCGTAATGGCCGTTGGGCTCGGCGTCTTCAGGGGCGGTGTTCGGGCGCAGGTTGCGCACATACTGGGCGAAGCGCACGTAGTCCTGCCCCGACTGTCCGGCCGGGCCGGAGATGATCAGCGGCGTGCGCGCCTCGTCAATCAGGACGTTATCGACCTCGTCGATGATGGCATAGTAAAGCTCGCGCTGCACCAGATCCTCGGGCCGCATCGCCATATTGTCGCGCAGGTAGTCGAAGCCGAACTCGCTGCTGGTGCCGTAGACGATGTCCGCACGGTAAGCCTCGGCGCGCTCGACCGGGCGCCAGTGTACAAGGCGCTCGTCTTCCAGCTCGGCGCCGGGATTGACATAGTCCGGGTCATAAATAGCAGAGAATTTCTGGGGGCCGATGCAGGCCACCGTGAAGCCCAGCGCATGGAAGATCTTACCCATCCAGCCGCCGTCGCGGCGGGCCAGATAGTCGTTCACCGTGACGAGATGGACGCCTCGCCCGGTCATGGCATTCAGATAGAGAGGCAGGGTGGCGACGAGCGTCTTGCCCTCGCCGGTACGCATCTCCACGACCTCGCCCCGGTGAAGGAGGATGCCGCCCATGATCTGCACGTCATAGTGACGCATGCCCGTCGTGCGCCGCGACGTTTCCCGCACGAGCGCATAAGCCTCCGGCAGCAGCTCGTCGAGGCTTTCGCCGTTACCGTGGCGTTCCCGGAGCTGCTGCGAGTAGTTGCGCAGCTCGTCGTCCGTCATCGGCTGGAAACGGGCTTCCAGCTCGTTGACTTCCTCGACCGTGGGGAGCAGGCTGTCGAGGAACTTCTGGGTGGGGTTGCCCACTATCTTGTGAATGAGCTTCTTGAACATAGCGATATACTACGCCTGCATAGGCCGTCCCCGCCTTATTGTCAGTTGGAACAGCCCGTGCTCTCTTTCGAAATCAGCAGATCGTGGCTTGAAACTTAACCTGGTGAGGTTACGTGATTGCGCCGCAATCTGCAATAAGAAAGCGATAAAAAGCGCGCCTGCTCACCTATTCGTTAAATAATTCGCCCACGCTGCGCCCCTCGTGCGAGCGCAAGATCACTTCGCCCAACAGCTCGGCGACGGTCAGGATGGTGATATTGGGCAGCATCTTCTCCGGCGGGATAGGAATCGTGTCCGTGGTGATGATTTCGGTGATCGGCAGGGCGGCCAGCCGTTCGGCAGCCGGGTCCGAAAGCACCGGGTGGGTGAAGGCCACGTAGACGTCGAGGGCGCCGTTCTTCTTCACCGTCTCGACGGCCTGCTGGATAGAGCCAGCCGTATCGACGAGATCGTC
>JAAYYY010000565.1 GCA_012515125.1 Chloroflexota bacterium | reverse complement strand
TACCTTTCCGGCGGCTGGGCGAAGGTGGAAGTCGCCCTCGCGCGCGGCAAGAAGCTCTATGATAAGCGGGCCGCTCTGCGCAAGCGGGAATCGGAGCGGCAGGTCGAGCGGGCCATGCGCGAGAAGTTCCGCGAGTGAGGACGCCGGCGAATGGCTAACCCGTATGGCGTGCCCGAGCTATCCCCGGCGGAGGTGGCGCAGCGGCTGGCGCGCGGCGACAGCTTCGTGCTGCTCGACGTGCGCGAGCCTTACGAGCTGGAACTGGTCGCCCTGGATGGCGAGGTGCTGACGGCGCCGGTCAGCGCGCTGGTCCGCGAGGGCACGGCAGCCCTGCCGCCCGAAGCGCGCAACCCGCAGGCCGACATCGTGCTCTTCTGCCACCACGGTATCCGCAGCGCCCAAGTGGGGGCGTGGCTGCTGCAGAATGGCTGGCAGAAGGTCAGCCACATGGCCGGCGGCATCGACGCCTACGCCCGCGAGGTGGACCCGTCGATAGGGTTCTATTAGTCGGGACGGGAGCGATAGCGTTTGAAAAATCGCTTTACAGATGGGGGCCGGGGCGATAGCGTTTGAGAAATCGCTTTACGGCTGGGGGCGGGAGTCGTTCAGCAGGCTGTAGACCGCTTCCAGAATCGCGGCGGCGTTGCCTTTGCGGATGAAGCCGTCGGCTCCGGCGGCGAAGGCAGCGTCGGCGTAGTGCGGCTCGTGATGGCCCGTAATCACCAGGATTAGCAGATCGGGCTGCATCCGGCGCAGGTGGGGGACGAGCTGCAGCCCGTTCATCTCCGGCAGGCTGATGTCCACGATGACCAGATCGGGTCGGAGGTCGGGCAGCACGTCCAGCGCCTCGCGGGCCGTGGCGACATCCGCAGCCACTTCCAGAGAAGGCTCGCGGTTGAACAACATGCGGTACGTCTCCCGCATGATGGGATGGTCTTCGACGATCAGGAGACGGTGGGCTGCCTGTCTCACAACTACTCCGGTTTCGACTGCGGTCATTGTAGCCAGCCGGCCGGCCACACACAAGCATCGGGTTGAACGCCGCAACCAGACGTGTAGAATCAGCCGATGGCTATCACCATAGTTTTCGCCCTGGATGTCGCGGCGCTGTTTGTGCTTCTGGCCGGCGGCATCTGGTCAATCGCCCGTCCGGAGCGGCGGCTCTGGCCGCCGCCGGCGCGGCGCTCCTGGCAGTTCGCGCTGACCTGGGTCTGTTTTGGCGCTGCCCTCCTATGCAACGTGCTTCTGATTCTGCTTGATTGGAACACGTGGCTGCTGCACGAGCCTGTTCGCCTGCTATTGGGCGTTCCGCTGAGCGTCGTCGGCGCGCTGGCCGTTGCATGGGGATACATGACCCTGGGCCGGGCCAACACCTCGGGGCTGAGCGAGGGTTTTGTTCGTAGCGGTCCCTATCGCTTCACACGGAATCCACAATACCTGGGGGACATCGCTCTGTTCATCGGCCTCAGTCTGATCGCCAACTCGCTCTATCTATGGGTCACTCACGGCCTGCTGATCCTCGTCTTCATCCTCACCCCACTGGCGGAAGAGAGCTGGCTTGAAG
>JAAYYY010000564.1 GCA_012515125.1 Chloroflexota bacterium | reverse complement strand
TGACGACTGCGACAACGAGGATGAGCGGTATGCCGACTTTCGCGTAGTCACTAAAGCGATAATTACCCGCACCCATCACGAGCGTGTTGGAGGGCGAGCCTACAGGACTGGCAAAGGCCATCGACGCCGATATGGCCACCGCCATCAGGAATGCGTACGGCTCCACCTGCAAGTCGCGCGCCGCCGCCAGCGCAATCGGCGCGATGATTACCGCCGTCGCCGTGTTGGAAATCACCTGCGTGAACACCGAGGTCAGCAGGAACAGCCCGGCAAGCACCGCCTGTGGCGAAATGTTACCCAGCGTCTCTACGAGCGCGCCCGCGGCCGCATCGACAACGCCCACCTTCGTCAGCGCCGTGCTCATGGGCAACATGCCGGCGATGAGCACGATGCTCTTCCAGTCGATGGCGTCGTACGCTTCGTCCATCGTCAGGCAGCGCGTGAGGACCATCGCCAGCCCGGCGAGAAGGGCTGCCGCCGCCACCGGCAGCAGGTCGAAGATCATGATGACGATCATGCCCAGCAGGATGGCAAAGGCGACGCCGGCTTTGTGCCGGTTGGGCGCCGAGAGCATCGTCTCCGGCTGGCCCGTCACGATGAAGTCGCTGCGCTTTTCCCGCAGCGCCACGATGTTCTTCCACGTCCCCTGCACCAGCAGCGCGTCGCCGAACTGCAGCTTGCGATGCTTGAAGTCAGGTCGGGCCGCGCCGTTGTATTCGCCGGGGCGCTGCAGATTGAGCACCGTCAGCCCGTAGCGCTGGCCAAAACGCAGATCGACCAGCGATTGGCCGATCAGCTCGCTAGTGGAGGGCAGGATGATCTCGGCGACGCCGATCTCCTCGTCGAACAGCGCCTCTTCGTCCTCCTCGGTGGCAGGCTGCACGGCCAAATCCCACGAGGCTGCCAGCCGCCCGATGTCGTTGCCGTCGCCCTGCACGACGAGCAGGTCGTCCACGAACAGCTCGGTGTCCGCGTCGGGCTCGACAGCCTCGTAGCGGGCCTCATGGCCCTGCGATCCGTTCGTCCGGCGCGTGCCGTTGCCGCCAAACCGGAAGCGGCCCCTGCGCTGGACCGGCCGCTGGATGCCCAGCACAGTCGTCTGGTAGTTCTCGCCGAAGCCGACGCGGCCTATCGTCTCGCCCACGAGCGGCGAGCCCCGGCGCACGCGCAGCCGGAACATGCTCTCTGGCAGCCGGTAGCGGTCAATCAGCTCCTCCGGCGATTCGATGCGCTGCGCCTCAAAGCGCTCCCGCCGGTCGGGAAGCAGCCTCCGCCCCACGACGAGCATGAAGAGGATGCCAGCAATGACCAGCATGATGCCCATCGGCGAGTAGCTGAAGAAGGAAAACGGTCTATATCCTTCCGTGCGCAGCAGATCGGCCACGATCAGATTGGGCGGCGTGCCGATCAGCGTGCCGACCCCGCCGAGCAGCGAGCCGTAGGCCAGAGGAATGAGCAGGCGAGATGGGGCGATTTCTGCGCTGCGGGCCAGGATGATGGTCGCCGGCAGCAGCACCGCAACCGTACCCGAGTCGCTCATGAAGCTGGAGAGCAGGGCCACAGCCCCCATGAGGACGAGAACGAGCCGCCGCTCGTCGCTGCCCGCGACGGCGAGGATGCGCCGGCCGATGATGCTTGCCAGCCCCGTCTGCATCACGGCGCCCCCGACGATGAACAGGGCGGCGATGGTCAGTACGGCGCTATTGGAGAAACCGGCCAGCGCCTCCTCGGTCGTCAGAATCCCGGTGACCATCAGCAGGACGACAACGCCTAACGCCACCACGTCCAGCCGGATTAGCTCGGTTACAAAGAGGATGACCGCGCCGATCAGGATTGCCAGAACCAGAGCCATTTCGAACGTCATATATGGGCTGCTCCTGAAAAATACCTCGCTGCCTCGTCCACCGCCCAGGGAGACGACTATACATGCTACTGCCTGTCCTGTCGGGTGGCGTTTGGCACCTCTGGGGCGTAACATTTGTCACCTGCTTCTTCTTAGCTCTGATTCGCGTGATAGCGATGATGGGCTATGATTTCCCTCTTGCGGCAATCAGAGTTCAGATCGGATCGCGGGCATCCCTTCTCGCACTGCGGGGGGCGAGCTGGGATGCCCGCGATCCGTCCTCACTTGCCCACCACCCTCCCTCGGCTATAATCTCCTGCGCGTATGCGTCGAGTCTCCGTCGCGGCCAGGAACAACACACGCCGGCCTTTTGGCTGCCCGGCCCGCCACTTCCACCGGAGTAGACGACAAGAGGAGAGATTGTGCCGACAGCACTGATTACTGGAATCACGGGCCAGGATGGCTCCTACCTGGCCGAGTTTCTACTGCAGCAGGGTTACCGGGTCGTGGGCATGGTGCGCCGCACCAGCACGGTAAACTTCCACCGCATCGCCCACATTCAGGACGAGGTCGAGCTGGTCTCCGGCGATATGCTCGACCAGATCTCGCTCGTGCACATTCTGGAAGAATACCGGCCGGATGAGATCTACAACCTCGCCGCCCAATCCTTCGTGCAGACCTCGTGGAGCCAGCCGGTCTTCACCGGCGAGGTTACCGCGCTGGGTGTGACCCGCCTGCTGGATGCCATCCGCATCGTCGATCCCGCCATTCGCTTCTACCAGGCGAGCAGCAGCGAGATGTTCGGCAAGGTGCGCGAGGTGCCGCAGAGGGAGACGACGCCCTTCTACCCGCGCAGCCCCTACGGCGTCGCCAAGGTGTACGGCCACTGGATCACGGTCAACTACCGCGAAAGCTACGGGATGCACTGCACGTCGGGCATCCTCTTTAACCACGAGTCTCCGCGCCGGGGCCTGGAGTTTGTCACCCGCAAGATTACCCACCACGTCGCCCAGATCAAGCTGGGCATGGCCGACGAGCTGCGGCTGGGCAACCTGGACGCCCGGCGCGATTGGGGCTTCGCCGGAGATTACGTGCGCGCCATGTGGCTCATGCTCCAGCAGGAGACGCCGGACGATTACGTCGTCGCCACGGGCGAAACGCACTCCGTCGCCGAGTTCCTGGACGAAGCCTTTGGCTACGTGGACCTCGACTGGCACGATTACGTCGTCCAGGATCCGCGCTACATGCGCCCGGCGGAAGTCGATCTGCTGGTGGGCGACGCCAGCAAGGCGGGACACGCCCTCGGCTGGGAGCCCAACGTCTCCTTTGCCGAGCTGGTCCACATGATGGTCGATGCCGATCTCGAGATGCTTCGCGATGGGGGAACGGCGCTCTAGAGAGCGGGTGAGGAGCCGCTTGCCTATCACTGCAGCCAGGAGAGTTTCATGACGGAGATCATTTTTGGCACAGACGGCTGGCGCGGGCGTATCGCCGAGGACTACACCTTCGACAGCGTGCGCCGCGCCGCGCAGGGCTTCGCCGCCTACCTCCAGCAACAGGGTCTCGCCGCGCAGGGCGTCGTCGTCGGCCACGACAAGCGCTTCCAGGCCGGCGATTTCGCCAGAGCCACCGCCGAGGTCCTCGCCGGCAACGGCATCCGCGTCTGGCTGACCCAGGGAGCGACGCCGACGCCGGCTATCTCGTATTCGGTGGTTCACCACGGCGCGGGCGGCGGCGTCAATATCACCGCCAGCCACAACCCGCCCCACGATTGCGGCTTCAAGGTGCGCGACCCTCGCGGCGGCGCCATCCCGCCGGACCAGCTCAAAGAAATCGAGCGCCTGATCCCTGCCTCTGTCGAGGGCGTCAAGCGGCTGCGCTTCGACGACGCCGCGAGCGATGGCACGATCACGCTTTTTGATCCCGCGCCGGCCTATATCGAGCTGCTGCACAAGCTCGTGGACTTCCAGCCGCTCAAGGATGCAGGCTACCGCGTCCTCGTGGACTGCATGTGGGGCAACGGAGCCGGCTGGTTTCCGCGCCTGCTCTCAGGCGGCAGAACCGAGATTATTGAGGTCCACGCCGAGCATAACCCGATCTTCCCCTTCATGTCCCGCCCGGAGCCTATCCCGCCGAACATCGATCACGGGCTGAGCTTCGTCAAGAAGGTCAACGCCGACGTGGCCATCATCAACGACGGCGACGCCGACCGCGTGGGCTTTGGCGACGAAAACGGCAACTTCATCGACCAGCTCCGCGTCTACGGCCTGCTCGGCTACTACTTCCTGGAGATTCGCGGCGAGCGCGGGCCGATTGTCAAGACGATCTCCACCACCAAGATGCTCAACAAGCTGGGCGCCATCTACGGCGTGCCGGTCTACGAGACGGGCGTCGGCTTCAAATATATCGCCCCGAAAATGATGGAAGTGGACGCGATGATTGGCGGCGAGGAGAGTGGCGGCTACGCCTTCCGCGGCCACGTGCCGGAGCGCGACGGCATCCTCGCCGGCCTCTACCTGCTGGATATGATGGTCCGCACCGGAAAGAAGCCGTCGCAGCTTCTCGACCTGCTCTTCGACAAGGTCGGCCCTCACTTCTACAAGCGCGTGGACAGCACCTTCGACAAAGAGCGCACGGCGGAAATCCTGCGCAACGTCGATTTCGCCCGCCCGGAAACGCTCGGCGGTCTGAAGGTGGAGGAGATCGTCACCATCGACGGTCACCAGTTCATCATGGAAGACGGCGGCTGGCTGCTCATCCGCTTCAGCGGCACCGAGCCGATCATCCGCGTCTACGGCGAGACGACCCGCGAAGACCGGCTGGACGACATCATCGCCGATGGGCTGCGGCTGGCCGGTTTGAGGGATTAGTGTTCCCATGACCGAGCGCGCCTTCCAGGACTACTATGACGAGCAGGTTGCCCACTGCTACGGCTGCGGTCGCCTGAACGAACACGGGCTGCACATCCGCAGCTTCTGGGAGGGCGACGAGGCGGTGACCCGCTTCCGCCCGCGCCCCTACCATACGGCCATCCCCGGTTACGTCTACGGCGGTCTGATCGCCTCGCTGATCGACTGCCACTCTACCGGCGCGGCTGCGGCGGCGGCCTACCGCGCCGAGGGCCGGGAGATGGACACCGAGCCGCCCCTGCGCTACGTGACCGCCTCCCTCAAAGTCGATTACCTGAAACCCACGCCGCTCGACGCCGAGCTGGTCGTGCGCGCTCGATTCACCGAAATCAAGGGGCGCAAGGTCGTCGTCGCCTCCTCGCTCTACGCGGGCGACGTCGAGTGCGCGCGCGGCGAGGCGGTCTGCGTGCAGCTCCCCGACCACTGGCTGGAGGGCACCGCCTCCCCGTAGGCCATGCTGGTCGATACCCACTGCCACCTTGACTTCGACCGCTTCGACGAGGACCGCGAGAGCGTGCTCCGCCGGGCGGCCGAGGCAGGTGTAGCTCGTATCGTCGTGCCCGCGCTCGACCTGGACAACGCCCGCACCGTGCTTGCCCTCGCCGAACAGCACGAGGCCGTCTACGCCGCCGTTGGCGTCCACCCCAACAGCGCCGCCGGCTGGCAGGATGGCTGGCTTGACGAGCTGCGCGAACTCGCCCGCCACGAGAAGGTCGTCGCCATCGGCGAAATCGGCCTCGACTATTACTGGGAGCGCACGCCGCACGATGTGCAGCACGCCGCCTTCGCCGCCCAGTGCGCCCTCGCCGCTGAGCTGGGGCTGCCGGTCATCGTCCACAACCGCGAGGCCGGCGACGTTGTGCTGCGTATCCTGCTCGATTCGCCGCTGGCGGGCGGCGAGCGACCCGGCGTGCTGCACTCCTTCTCGGCTCCGGCAGCCATCGCCGAGGAGGCTGTGGCAGCCAGCTTCTACCTGGGCTTCACCGGCCCGCTGACCTTCAAGAAGGCGGACGAGCTGCGGGCTATCGCCGCGCAGACGCCGCTCGACCGCCTCCTGGTGGAGACCGACGCCCCTTTCCTCGCCCCCCATCCACACCGGGGCCAGCGCAACGAGCCGGCCTACGTCGCCCTCATCGCCGCACAGCTTGCCGCGCTGCACGGCATCTCGTTTGGGGCCATGGCCGCGCAGACCACCGCCAACGCCAGCCGCCTCTTCGGGCTGGGTCTGCCCGCCGATGGCTGAGGACCTCACTATCGTCGTCGTTAGCTGGAACGTGCGCGACCTGCTGCGCGGCTGCCTCGCCTCCATCGACCGGGGGCGGGGCGATCTCGCCCTGCAGGTCATCGTCGTCGATAGCGCCTCCACTGACAGTAGCGCGGAGATGGTCGCCGCCGAGTTCCCCTGGGTCGAGCTGATCGCCAGCGCCGAAAACGTCGGCTTTCCCGCCGGCAACAACCTGGGGCTGGTCCGGGCGCGAGGCCGCCACGTCTTCCTGCTCAACCCCGACACCGAAGTTATCGGCGACGCCCTCTCTACCCTTGTGGCCTATCTCGACGCCCATCCAGACGTGGGCGTGGTCGGGCCGCAGCTACTCAACGCCGACGGCACGGTGCAGTCCTCGCGCCGCCGCTTTCCGACGCTGGCGACCGCCTTCTTCGAGAGCACCTGGCTGGAGCGCCTTGCCCCGCGCCGCCTGCTGGACCGCTACTACGTCCTCGACCGCCCGGACGGCGAGACGAGCGACGTGGACTGGGTCGTCGGCGCGGCGTTGATGGTCCGGCAGAGCGTGGTGCAGCAGGTCGGCGCGCTCGACGCCGCCTACTTCATGTACTCAGAAGAGCTGGACTGGTGCCGCCGCATCCGCGACGCCGGCTGGCGCGTCGTCTACCTGCCCGCCGCGCAGGTCGTCCACCACTACGGCAAGAGCAGCGAGCAGGCGGTGACCGCCCGGCACATCAACTTCCAGCGGGCCAAGCTGCGCTACTTCCGTAAATACCACGGGTGGCTGGTCTGCGCCGTGCTGCGCCTCTATCTGCTCGCCGGCTATCTCGTGCAGATCGGCGTTGAGGGGGCCAAGGGGCTGCTCGGCCACAAACGGGCGCTGCGCCGCCAGCGCATCGCCTCCTACTGGGCAGTCGTGCGCTCCGGGCTGCGTCCCGCGGGGTACTGAATGCCATGCGGCGCATTGAGGCGATGCGGATCGGCCTGATCAGCGGCGAGTATCCCCCCATGCAGGGCGGCGTGGGCGCTTTCACCCAGGAGCTGGCCCGCCACCTGCACGCCCTGGGCCACGAGATCCACGTCATCACCAGCCGCCTAGCGCGGCCCGCGCAGCCTGAGGGCGAGCGCCGCTCCTGGCGGCAGCTCTCCGAGCCGCTGGAAGTGCCCTACGGGTTCGTCTACCCGCGCGCCCGCCGCTGGCGCTGGAGCGACGTAGGCATGATCGCCGACGTTGCCCTGCGCTACGAGCTGGACGTGTTGAATATCCAGTACCAGGCGGCGGCTTACAACATGCGTAGCGCCGCCATCAACCTGGCGCCGGCGCGGCTGCGCGGTATCGCGCCGGTCGTGGTGACTTTTCACGACCTGCGCGTGCCCTATCTCTTCCCGAAGGCGGGCGGCCTGCGCGACCTGGTGGTGCGTATCCTGGCCCGCAGCGCGCAGGGCGCCATCGCCACCAATGGGGCCGATTTCGAGCAGCTACTATCCTGGGGACTGCCCGGCGAGCGCGTCCGGCAGATCCCCATCGGCAGCAACGTCACGCCGCACAGGGTGATGCCCGAGTCGGTCGCCGTGGTCCGCCGGCAGCTTGGCCTGCGCCCTGCCGACAGGCTGCTCGGCTATTTCGGCTTCGTTCACGAAAGCAAGGGCGCGGATTTGCTGGTAGAGGCGCTGGCGGCGCTGCCCGGCGACGTGCACCTCGTCTTCGTCGGCGGGCGGACGGGCGCCAGCGACCGGGCGAACAACGAGGCGTTCCTGGCCCGGCTCGACGCGCTGGTGGAGCGGCTGGGGCTGGCGGCGCGCGTCCACTGGACCGGCTTCCTCGACGACCCCGGCGTTTCGGCCCACCTGCAGGCCTGCGACCTGATGGTCTTGCCCTACCGCGACGGCATCTCCCTGCGGCGCGGCACACTCATGGCGGCGCTGGCGCACGGCAGGCCGGTGCTGTCGACGCTGCCGACCGCGCCCGTGCCGGAGCTGCGCCACGGCGAGAACGTCTGGCTCGTGCCCCCGGAGGACGCCGCCGCCCTGGCTGATGCGGCCCTGGCGCTGCTGGAGGATGCGGCGCTGCTGGAGCGGCTTGGCGCGGCGGCGAAGGAGACGGAGGCGCTGTTCTCGTGGGAGCGGATTGCGGCGGCGACGGCGGCGTTTTTCGCGGAACTGCGATAATCGGTCGGGTTTTTGATCCGACGCCGGACATCGTCTGAGAGGAGGCGCCCAATCATACCAATCACGGCAATCACGAAAATCATAGTTCAGAAGTACCTGAACCGACAGTGAGGCGTAGGTGGCGTAAGCCTGCCGGGAAGCTAAAATGAGCCGACCATGCCAGCCCGGACCATGACCTCCACCATCTCCACGACCTGGCTCGCCGGCGAAAGGGCCGTGCTCGCCTTCATCCTCGGCGCCTTCGTCCTGCTCGGCTTCACCTATGCGCTGGTGACGCCCGCCTTCGAGGCCTCTGACGAGCTGTGGCACTACCCGATGATCGAGCATCTGGCCGACGGCAACCCGCTGCCGGTACAGGTCTTCGACCCGGCGCAGGCCGGCCCGTGGAAGCAGGAGGCCAGCCAGCCGCCGCTCTACTACTACCTCGGCGCTGCGCTGACCTTCTGGATCGACACGAGCGACATGGAGCAGGTGCGCTGGCTCAACCCGCACGTAGACAACGGCGTGATCACCCCGGACGGCAACACCAACCTCGCCATCCACGACCCGGACGCCTCACCGTGGCAGGGCACGCTGTTGGCGGTGCGCATCGTGCGGCTGGCGTCGGTGCTGCTGGGCGCTGCCACCGTCTATCTGACCTATCGGATCGCCCGGCTCGTCGCGCCCGAACGGCCCGCCGTCTATCTGGGCGCCGCCGCAGCCAACGCCTTCACGCCGATGTTCCTGTTCATCAGCGGCGCGGTGAATAACGACAACCTGGCCCTGCCGCTGGCCTCGCTGGCCCTGCTGCTGATGATTGAGACGGTCGTGCAGCGCCGCGCCTCGGCCCGCCGCTGGCTGCTGCTCGGCGCCGTCGTCGGCCTCGCCGCGCTGACCAAGGAGGGCACGCTGGGGCTGCTGCCGCTGGCCTGGGGGACGGCCGTCGTCGCCCGCTGGCAGGCGTCGGAGGCGCCGGGGGCGTGGCGGGCAGTCCCGCGCTGGCTGCTGCGCGGCAGCCTCGACTTTGCCCTGCTCATGCTGCCCGTCGTGCTGATCGCCGGCTGGTGGTACGCGCGCAACATTGTGCTCTACGGCGACCTGCTGGGGTGGAGCGCCTTCATCGCCGTGCTCGGCGAGCGCGCGCAGCCCGCCAGCCTGGCCCAGCTCTGGGACGAGGGCGAAGGCTTTCTCGCCTCCTACTGGGGGCTGTTTGGCGGCGTCAACGTGCCGATGGCCGGCTGGGTTTACACCGTGCTCAACGGGCTGCTGCTGCTGGCTATCCCCGGCTTTCTGATCTACCTGCTGCGGCTGGTGCGAGACGAGGTGCGGCGGCTGCGCGGCAATCGCCAACCCTTCCTGGCTGCGGCGCGGGAGAGCGTTGTCCGCCACTTTGCGCTCATCGTGACGCTGCTCTTTTCGGCTGCCGTGCTCTACGGGCTGGTCAACTGGGCGACCACCACCTGGTCGTCGCAGGGCCGCCTCGCCTTCACCGCCATCTCCGCCCTGAGCACGCTCTGGCTGCTCGGCCTCGCCGGCTGGCTGCCCCGGCGCGCAGGTGCGGTCGTCAGCGCGGGCGTCTCCCTGTTCCTGCTGGGCATCGCCGCCGCCGCACCCTTTCTCTGGATACGGCCCGCCTACGCCGTCACACCGGCGGCGGACGCGGCCGATTTGCAGCCGGCCGGCGTCGATTTTGGCGACCAGATGCGCCTCGTTGCCTACGACGTAAGCCCGGACGGGCCGCTGCACCCCGGCGACCGCGTCACGGTAACCGTGGCCTGGGAAGCGCTGGCGCCGATGGAGCGCGACTGGAGCGTCTTTGTGCACCTCAACGACCCGGTACTGGGGGTCCCGCTGGCCCAGCGCGACATGTACCCCGGGCAGGGGCTGCTGGCGACGCGCCTGATGCAGCCGGGCCAGCAGGTCGTGGACCGCTATGTGCTGCAGCTTCCGCGCACAGCCGAAGCGCCGGCCGAGATTGAGCTGGTCGCCGGACTCTACGACTTCAACAACCCGGCGGAGCGGCTGCCGACGGAGCAGGGCGAGTGGGCTCATCTGGCGACGCTGGCGCTGGCGGCAGTTCCGGGCAGCGCGCCCAACGCCGTGAGCGTTAACTTTGGCGACGAGCTGGAGCTGGTCGGCTCGCGCGTGGCGCCGCGCCGCGCCGCCGCAGGCGAGACGCTGGCCCTGACTCTCTACTGGCGCGTCCTGCGCGACGTGGAGCACGATTACACCCTCTTCGCCCAGGTGCTGGACGCGGACACGACGCGGTGGGCCGCCGCCGACGTGCAGACCGACGCCCTCGGTATGCCGACCTCGGAGTGGCCGGTGGGCAGGGTGATGGCCGTGGAGATGAGCCTGCCGCTCGACCCGGCCACGCCGGCCGGCGTCTACCCGCTCATCGTCGGCGCCTATCGCGTGACCGGAGACGGCGGTTGGCTGCGGCTGCAAATCGTGGAAAATGGGCGTATCACCATGGCCGATCATCTGACGCTGACACAGATACGGGTGGATTGATGGCGCAACTGATCAGGAAGGCTGACACGACAGGCACGCAGGAAAGTTCGTGGGCGCATTCGCCGCTGCTGGTGGGCATCCTCGCCGGCCTCTTCGCGCTCTCCGGCGGCGTGGTGCTGGCTTTCGGCGGGCCGCTGGCGGCGGCTGCTCTGATTTTCGCCGGCATCGCCGCCGTCGTCGTCCTGCGCAACCTGGAGATGGGCTTCTGGGGTGTCATCGCCGTCATCACCCTGCTGCCCTTTGCCACGCTGCCCATCGACATCGGCATCACGCCGACCTTCCTCGACGTGGCGCTGGGGGCCGTCGTCGGCGTCTGGCTGCTGCGGCTGGCCAGCGGCCGGCAGCGCACCATCGTCACCGCCCCGATCACCGTACCGCTGCTGGTCTTCATTGTCCTGGCCGTCTTCGCCTTCATCTTTGGCCTGAACAACGGCCCGCTCACGCCGACGCTCCTGCGCCATTTCGCCGAGCTGCTGCTCAGCCTCGCCTTCGTCCTCGTCGTCGTCGATTACGCGCAGAGCTGGCGCCATCTGGAGCGGCTCGTGCAGGCGTTGCTGCTGATGGGCGCTGTGGCGGCGCTGGTGGGCATTGTCCTCTGGGCGCTGCCCGAAGAGACGGCCAACCAAGCGCTCAACGCCCTCCAGCGCGTCGGCTACCCCGGCGGCTGGGTCATCCGCTACGTCGAGGAGAACCCGGAGCTGGCCGAGCGGGCCATCGGTACATCTGTCGATCCGAACTCTTTTGGCGGGCTGCTGGTGCTGGTGGGGGCGCTCGCCGGGCCGCAGCTCGTCGCGCGCAAGCCGCTCTTCTCGCGCTTCCTGACGGCGCTGATCGCCGGCCTCGTCTTCGTGGCCCTCGTGCTCACCCTCTCGCGCGGCGCGATGGTCGCCCTCATCGCCGGCCTCGGTTTCGTCGCCCTGGCGCGCTACCGGCGCCTGCTGCCCTACATGGTCTTCGCCGGCCTGCTTTTCCTGCTCCTGCCCGTCGCCCAGGGTTACGTCGCCCGCTTCGTCGAGGGGCTGCGGGGCCAGGACCTGGCGACGCAGATGCGCTTCGGCGAATACCTCGACGCGCTGACGCTCATCGCCCGCTACCCGCTCTTTGGGGTGGGCTTTGCCGGCTCGCCCGACATCGACATCTACCTCGGCGTCGCCAGCGTCTACCTGACCATCGCCCAGCAGATGGGCCTCTTGGGGCTGATTGCCTTTCTGCTGCTCATGCTGACCGTGCTCGGCTACGCCTTCTTCAACCGGCACCACTTCCGCCGGCACGCCCATCTCGACGCCATCTGGCTGGGGCTGCACGCGGCGCTGATCGGCGGCCTCGTCGCCGGCATCTTCGACCACTACCTCTTCAACATCAACTTCCACCACGCCGTCACCCTCTTCTGGCTCATCGTGGGCATGGCGACCGCCGCGACCCGCCTGGGCACGCAGGAAGCGCTCGCCCTCGCCGGGGACGAGTAGTACCAGCGGACCGTGCCGTCCACTCCTGCCCTTCTGCTACAATAACAGGCGTAGTAGAACGATTTTCAAAAATCGTTCTACGGATCAGCGGGAGGTAACATCATGCGCAATGGTCTCATTCTGGCTCTCTTATTGCTGCTGGCGCTGACGGGCTGCTCAAGCGCCGCGGCCGGCGAGGCGCCCGAACCGGCGGCGGCTCCCGTACGCGCCGCGGATGATGCGGAAACAGCCGCCGGCTCGCCCCGGGTGACGCCCGGCCCGGCAGATAGCGGCGTGCCGCCCACCTGGACGCCCCTGCCGCCGCCGCCGACGCAGCCGCCGTTCAGCCCGTCTGGCTCTGCTTTCCGCCCGGCGCCGGGAGAAGCGGCGAGCCATGGCGAGGTCTACGAGGTCGTCGAGGGCGACACCCTGGCCGAGATTGCCATCCGCTTCGACGTGGAGCTGGATACGCTGGCGGCGGCCAACGGCATCGACGACTGGGACCAGATCGAGGTGGGGCAGAAGCTGGTGATACCCAGATAGAAGGGGAAAGCGAAAAGCGCAAAGAAAAAGAGCGCCGGCTAATTGACCGGCGCTCTTTGATGTCTGCGAATCGACCCGTTGCGACTAGATGGCCTCGATGGCCTCTTCGTCCGGTTCGGCGGTGTCCAGAGCCGGCTCCTGCCCGCGCAGGACCAGGTTGCCCTCTTCCACGTCGATGACGACCGTATCGCCGGGCTTGAAGCGGCCGGAGAGCACGGCGTCCGATAGCCGGTCCTCGACCTGCGTCTGCACCAGGCGGCGCAGCGGCCGGGCGCCAAACTCCGGATCGTAGCCTTCGTTAGCCAGCCATTCCTTGCCGGCTTCGGTCACGACGACCCTGAGGCTGTGTTCGGTCAGCCGCTCGTTCACCTGGTTCATGACGATGTCCACAATGTTGAAGATGTCCTCCCGCGACAGCTCGCGGAAGACGATGATGCTGTCCACGCGGTTGAGGAACTCCGGCCGGAACTGCCGCTTCAGCTCGTCCATGAGCTTCTTGCTCATTTCCTTGTGCTCGCGGTCAGTCTGGTTGCCCACGCTCTGCTCCAGCGAGAAGCCCAGGTTTGGCCCGCGCTGGAGCGTCGAGGCGCCCACGTTCGACGTCATGATGATGATGGTGTTGCGGAAGTCCACCTGGTGCCCCTTGGCATCGGAGAGGTGACCCTCTTCCATGATCTGCAGGAGGATGTTAAACGCTTCCGGGTGCGCCTTTTCGATCTCGTCAAAGACGACGATGGAGTAGGGCCGGCGGCGGATCGCCTCCGTGAGCTGGCCCGCGTCTTCATAGCCGACGTAGCCGGGCGGCGAGCCGATGAGGCGGGCCACGTTGTGCCGCTCCATGAACTCGGACATATCGAGCTGGATCAGCGAATCTTCGCTGCCAAAGAGGAAGGTCGCCAGCGCCTTGGTCAGCTCCGTCTTGCCGACGCCCGTCGGGCCCAGGAAGATGAAGGAGCCGATGGGCCGGCGCGGGTCTTTCAGCCCGGCACGGGCGCGGCGAATGGCCTTGCTGATGGCGCTGATGGCCTCATCCTGGCCGACAATGTAGTTGTGAAGCTCTTCTTCCATGCGCAGCAGGCGGGCCGACTCTTCCTCGGTGAACTGGTAGACGGGGATGCCCGTCCACATCGCCAGCACCTCGGCGATATCTTCGGCCGTCACCTGCGCGGCGCCTTCTTCCTGGCTGGCGCGCATCTGGTCGAGCTGGCGCTGCAGCTCTTCTTCGCGAGCGCGGCTGCGATCCGCTTCCTCATACTGGCCGGAATCCATGGCTCGCTCGCGTTCCTCGCGCAGCTCGCGCAGGGTGTCGTAGGTCTCGCGGATGTCGGCCGGCTGGGGCACGCGGTACATGCGCACGCGCGACGCGCTCTCGTCGATGAGGTCGATGGCCTTGTCCGGCAGGAAGCGCTCCGTCACATAGCGGGTGGAGAGCTGCACGGCGGCGTTGATTGCTTCTTCGGTAATCGTCAGCTTATGATGTTCTTCGTAAGCGCGCTTGATGCCCTGCAGGATATTGATCGTCTCTTCTGGCGTCGGCTCTTCCACGCGGATCGGCTGGAAGCGCCGCTCCAGGGCGGCATCGCTCTCGATGTGCCGGCGGTACTCCTCCAGCGTCGTCGCGCCGATGGTCTGCAGCTCGCCACGGGAGAGCGCCGGCTTGAGGATGTTCGCCGCGTCCACCGAGCTGCCGGCCGAACCCGCGCCGACGAGCATGTGTACTTCGTCGATAAAGAGGATTGAATCGCTCTGCTTAAGTTCTTCGATGACACGCTTCAGCCGTTCTTCGAACTGGCCGCGATACATCGTGCCCGCGACCAGGCTGCCCACGTCCAGTTGCAGCACCCGCTTGTCCAGCAGCACGTCCGGCACCTTGCCTTCGACAATACGCTGGGCCAGCCCTTCGACGATGGCCGTCTTGCCGACGCCGGGCTCGCCGATGAGAGCGGGGTTATTCTTGGTACGGCGTGCCAGAATCTGGATCACGCGCTCAATTTCCGTCTGGCGGCCAATGACGGGATCCAGCTTACCCTCAACCGCCAGCGCGGTCAGGTCAGTAGCCAGTTGATCTACCAAGGGTGTCTTACTTTTCTCCTTGCGCGTGCTGCTGGATCGGCGCGATGATTGCCGCTCCTCGGAGCCCGGGGAGGGCGTTGGACTGTCGCGCAGCATGCGGCGCGTCTCACGACGAATCTGTTCCGCACTGACTCCAAAGCGGCGCAGCACGTCAATGGCCAGCCCTTCGTTTTGCCGCACCAGCGCCAGGAGCAGATGCTCCGTGCTGATGTAATGCTGGCCCATGCGCCGTGCTTCGTCGATGCCAAGCTCAAGGATGCGCTTTGTGCTTGGAGAAAGTTCTACTTTGCTGAAAGGCGTGCGCGAGCCGACGCCCGCCAGCCTTTCGACCATCGCCTGCACGCGTGCCGTTTCCAGACCCAGTTCGCGCAGGACGCGCCCGGCCACCCCCCCATCTTCGAGCAGCAAGCCGACGAGAATGTGTTCGCTCCCGATGTAGTTATGGTTCAGGCGTTCCGCTTCTTCCTGTGCCAGGCTCAGCACCTTACGTGCACGTTGGGTAAAGCGTTCCCAGTTCTTAGAATTCACAGGATCACCTCGGAATCTATATACGTAGGTTGCCCTCCCGAGCGTTCCAATCTGCGATCAACGTCTTCCCACCTATTCTTCTTCGTCATCATACATGCCGGCTGCTTCATGCGCCTGGGCCAGGTCCTGTTCCATGTAGCGTGACGATGCGACTTGCTTCAGGCTCAATCCAATCTGCCGCTGCTCGGAGTCCACACGGATGACACGCAGGGTCAGCGGCTGGCCCGGCCGGACTACCTCGCGCGGATGGGTGACGTGATCGTCGGATAGTTCCGAGATGTGAATCAACCCTTCCAGCTCGTAGTCGTCCTGGATGCGGGCAAAGGCGCCAAATTGCGCCAGTTTCGTGACGGTGGCTTCGAGGAGCTGCCCTTCGCTGTACAGTTCGTCCACGATCGTCCACGGGTCGGTCTGCAGCCGTTTCAGGCTCAGCGCCACCCGCTGGCGGTCGCGGTCAACGTCCAGCACATAGACGTCTACCTCGTCGCCAATGGCCAGCACGGTGCGCGGATCGTTCACGCGCTTCCAGCTAATTTCGGAGATATGGACAAGTCCCTCAATCCCCCCGATGTCTACGAAGGCGCCGAAGTCAGTCAGGTTGACGACACGACCCGACCGCACCTCGCCAGTCTCCAGCTCGTCGAACAGCCGCTCGCGCTGCGCGGCGCGCTTCTCGCGCGTGGCTGCCCGTTCTGAGAGGATGAGCCGGTTGCGGCTGCGGTCCACTTCCATCACCTTCGCACTGATCGTCTCGCCCACGATGCGCTGCAGCTGCATTGCCGGCGCATTCTCCCGGTTGAAGTTGCGCGACGGGCCAAGCTGGCTGATGGGCATGAAGCCCCGCAGCCGGCCTACCGCGACCAGCAGACCGCCCTTGTTGTAGCCGACCACTTTGCCCTGATAGACGTCGCTGGTGTCGGCCAGCTCCTGAGCCAGCCGCCAGTCCTCTTCTTCAGCGGCGCGCGTGTAGGAGAGCACAATGTTGCCGTCCTCGTCTTCAGGATCGACGACGTAGACGGCGACTTCGTTCCCGATGGCCAGCTCGTCCCGCTCCTCTGGAGAGAGGGCGTCCAGCTCACTGCCGGCGATGATGCCTTCCGACTTCGCGCCAATATCGACGAGGATCGCATTGCGCAGGTGCTCGATGACCTCGCCGCGACGGATGTCGCCCGCGCGGGGAAGGTCGAGTGACAGCTCGTCACTCAGGAGAAACTCCATGGACTGGCTCTCATCACCAGCCGTATCTGCTGAACCGTGGGCTATATCTTCCATACCTCTTCTTCATTCCCCCACTAATTAGCCCTTTCGGACCAGGGGATGCATATGAGAGATTATACTGGCTTTGCCCCTGATGGCAATTGACCTATCCTATTTCTAACACTGGCACCGCTGGCTGAGCACCAGTTAAGGCGCGGTTGTTCCCCTCCCGCGCGCTGCCTATAATGCGGTCCAGCTTTAAGATGTAAGCTTTGAGCCATAAGCTTATGGCTCAAAGCTTACATCATAGCTTACGGCTAAGAGCTATTATGGATCTCGACCAACGCTGCCCCAACTGTGATAGCCGGCTGCCCGCCGGCAGCGACCGCTGCCTGATGTGCGGCTACGTGCTCCCGCCCGTGCCGGAGGAGCCGGCCGGACGACAACCAGTTGAAGAGCCGGTCGCCGGGGAAGAGAGCGCGCCCTCGCCAGAGCCGGAGGCTGCGGCCCCGGCAGCCCCGATTGCCGCCGACGCCGGTATAGATGAAGAGACGCCAGAGGCGGTCGTTACATCCGTGGTGCGCGAGCGACAATCGGCCATCGTCTTCTGGATGACGGCCATTGTCGCCGTCCTGACCGTGCTCGCGGGGGCGATGGTGCTGCAGTATGGCGGGCCGGTACAGCTTGCCCTCCTGCCGACTTCCACGCCCCTGCCGGCGACGGCAACGGCGACCCCTACCGTCACCCTGCCGCCCAGCGAGACGCCGCCGCCCTCGGCCGTGCCGAGCGAAACGCCGCCGCCCGCCGCTTCGGCCACGCCGCAGCCGCCTCGCAGCCACAACGTCGCGGCAGGCGACACGCTCTTCGGCCTCAGCCTCATCTACAACGTCTCGATGGAGAGCATCGCCGAGCTGAACGGCTTTTCCATGGAGTCGCCCATTCAGTCGGGGCAGGTGCTGCAGATGCCGTGGCCCACGGCGACCCCGCCGCTGGAGCCGGTCGCGGTCGATATCAACGGCGAGATCGTCATTGCGGATCCCACGGACTGCCGGCGCTACGAGATTCAGGAAGGCGACGCCCTTTCGGTGATTGCCGCCCGCGAAAACATCAATATGCAGCTCCTGCTCGCCGTCAACCGGCTGACCGAGCAATCGATCGTCCAGCCCGGCGATACGATCTGCATTCCCAACGTCATCCACGGCGATTTGCTGCCGCCGACGCCCGGCCCGTCGCCCACGCCCGGCCCCACGGAGATCCCGCGCGGCCCGCGCCCGCTCTACCCGCCGTCTGGCTCGCTGGTCGAATCCGGCGCGCCGGTGCTGCAGTGGGTGGCAATTAAGGATCTGGAGCCAGATGAGTGGTACATGGTGACGATGACCGACATCTCTGAGCCGGGTCTGCATCCCCAGCGCGGCTTCACCCGCCAGACCTCGTTCCAGGTGCCCACCTCCTGGCGCCCGCCGGTAGACGCCGTCCGCGACATGGAATGGAACGTGACCATCGTGCGCGTGACGGGTCAGCGGGCCGACGGCAGCCTGATCTACACGTTCGGCGGGCGCAGCGGCGACACTGCGCTGCTGAGCTGGCTGGGCGCCGTGCCTACGCCTACGCCAACCCCCACGCCGACGCCGCAGCCGGAAGCGAGTTAGGGCTTACCGCCGCCCTGCGGGCGCGCGATTTAGGAAAATCGCGCTACACCGCGCCGCTGGCCGTACAATCACAGGCAATCGTGCTAATCAGCAGAATCACCGTTCAAG
This sequence comes from Chloroflexota bacterium, assembly GCA_012515125.1. GTDB lineage: Bacteria > Chloroflexota > Anaerolineae > Promineifilales > Promineifilaceae > JAAYYY01. The sequence goes on along the minus strand of JAAYYY010000564.1, from coordinate 3,274 downwards.
ATTTGCGCCCTGCAGCCACGAGTTCACGCGTCGCCGGCGCCACTTCCGCCGCAAAGCGCTCGATGGTGGCAGCGTCGTCAGTACCGAGCACGAAGCCGCTGAAGCCGTGTTCGAGCGCGAGCCCGGCGAGCTGTTCTGCCCACTGCTGCGGCGGGCCTACGAGAACGCCCCGGCCGGCGGGCGTGAATTCGCCGGAGATGTTGAGCAACCGGCGTATTGCCGCGGGCTGGCGCCCGGCCGCCGCAGCGCTCTCGTCGATCAGCGCGTTCATCCCGGCCAGCCTTGCCGGCCCGCCACGGATATAACTGAGGCTCGGCAGCCAGCCGTCGGCCAGACGCCCTGTCAGCCGCAGCATCCTCGGCCCATAGGCGCCCACCCAGATGCCAATGTCGTGCGCCGGAAGCGGGCCGCGCCTGGCGCCGCTGGCCTGGTAGTACGTTCCCTGGAAGCGCACGCCCCCGCGTTCGGCTTTCCACGTATCACGGATGATGTGGATCGCTTCTTTCAGGGCGCTGACCGACTCGCCCGGCGACAAGCGGCGCCCGCCCATCGCCGCAATCGCATCCCAGAATGACCCGGCGCCGATACCCAGCTCGAGCCGCCCTCCGCTCAGCAGGTCCAGGCTGGCGGCGCTGCGGGCAATCATGATCGGCTGGCGGAGGGGCAGGTTGAGCACGTTCGGAGCGAGGCGAATGCGCTGCGTGCGGGCGGCTACGAAGGCGAGCAAGGTCCAGGTATCGTGGAATGCCGTCTGGTAAGGATGGTCCTGGAACGTCGCCAGATCCAGACCGACCTGCTCCGCAAGGACGGCCAGCTCGACGGCGTGGGCGGGCGGTTGGGCCAGAGGGGTAACAAATGTGCCGAAGAGTAGATCGTGTCCGTAATCTGGCATGCCAGCCTCTCTTTCAGAATGATGGTGGCCGAAGCGACGCCGGCCCGGTCGGCTCCGGATAAGAGAAGTATAAGCGATGGGGGTGAGAATCAGGTTAGCCGAGATTAGCCTGAACTGTGATTAATCTGATTGTGTATGATTACCTGTGATTTCGCCCGCGGGAAATCATAGGCAATCATTTCCATCAGCCAAATCACAGTTCAAAATCTCCCAGGAACGGGTTCATTGCCCGCTCGTCGCCCACCGTCGTCGGGTCGCCGTGGCCCGGGTAGAGCCGCGTCTCGTCGGGCAGCGTAAGGATCTTCTCCCGGATGCTGCGCATGAGCAGCGCGTAGTCGCCGCCGGGCAGGTCGGTGCGGCCGATACCCTGCTGGAAGAGCACGTCGCCGTCGATCAGCGCGCCGTCGACCGGCAGGTAGAAGCAGACGTGCCCCGGCGCGTGGCCCGGCGTGTGCAGGACGTGCAACCGCAGATTGCCCACCGCCAGCACGTCCCCCTCGGCGAGCAGGCTGTCCGGGGGTGGGGGCGGGTCGAGGTGGAAGCCCCACAGCGCCGCCGCCTTATCCGCCTGCGCCAGCATCTCGACCGCGTCCGGGTGCGCGTAGATGGGCGCGCCCGTCGCCTCTTTCAGCTCGCCCAGGCCGCCGACGTGGTCGAAGTGGGCATGGGTCAGCAGGATATGGGTGATGTTCCAGCCGTTTTCCGTGGCGACGCGGGCGATAACCCGGCCATCCCATGCCGGGTCGATAATCGCCGCCTCATTTGTCTCGTCGCAGCCCACCAGATAGCAGTTGGTCTGCAGCGGGCCGAGCGACATGCGGTGCAACTTAAGCATGGTGTGTCCTTGATTACTCCTTGAGCGGCGCCGGGCTCAGGCTGCGCGCCGTCAGGCCGGCGAAGAAGCTGATCCCGAGCTGCGCGCGCACACGCCAGCCCAGGTAGAGCAGCTCGGCGAAGATGGCGACGTAGAGGGCGAGCGCGGCGCTGGGAATGCCGGGCCAGCGCAGCGCCACGCCGAGCGCCAGGAACAGCGCGGTCACCACCAGGTTAATAGCCATCCCCGTGTTCACGGGGCGCGTCGCCCGCCCCTTGATCAGCAGGCCGCGCTGCCAGGAGACGACGACGAAGAGCGCCGGGTAGAGCAGGAAGAGGCGCGTGCCCGTGCGCGCCAGCTCCGCGACGGCGGCGTCCGCGTCCTGCAGCTCGCGCAGGTAGAAGGAGAGCAGCGGGGTGAAGACCAGCAGCGCCATCGCCAGGATAGTCAGGCCGGTGAGCGTCAGGCCGAAGCGGCGGATGGGCGCCAGCGTCTCCGGGCCGCGCGTCAGGGCGATGACCGTCTCCGGCAGCGCCGTGGCGGCGGCGCGCGCCATCAGCAACAACTGGAAGATCATCGGCCAGGCTGCCAGGGAGACGGTCGGGTTGTCGAGCCGGGCCAGGCTCAGATTGACCAGCGGCTGGGCCAGGAGCATGAGCACGGCCGTCGCTGCCAGCGGCAGGTGGAACCAGAAAAGCTCGCCGTAGCCCAGCGGCTCCTGCTCCTCGGCGGGCGCCGCGTCCGGGTGCAGCTCGTCGCGCAGCAGGGGCCGGATGGCGATGGTTGCGTACAGCGCCTCGGCGACGACGCCGGCCATCAGCGCCGAGGCGCCGATGACCACGCCGGGCCAGCTCGTCAGCAGGGCCAGGCCGATGGCCGCGCTGCCCGAGGAGAGCAGGCGCACCGCCGTGCCCCAGCCGATGGGGCGCGTATGCCCAAAATGGATCATCGCCCCCTGCAGGAAGCGCCGCCAGGCGATGGCTGCGCTCCAGAAGATCATGATCTGCATGCCCGGCCGCACCCAGACGCCGATCTCCTCCGGCGTGCCCAGCCAGTCGAAGACGACCACGTCGAACAGCGGCGTAAAGGCGACCAGCGCGCTGACGACGGTCAGCAGGATGGACCAGTGGATGGTGAAACGGCGCACGACGCGAAAGGAAGCGTAGTCGCGCACGAGCGCGGTCGAGGTCGAGAGCAGGTTGATGATCGGGCTTTCAATCGTCACCGACAAACTGAGCACGATGCCCTGCGCGGCGAGCATGATCACCTCGTCGGGCAGACGGTTGATCGCCGCGCTGATGATCGGCCCTTCGCCCGACATCAGCAGCCAGCTGGCAAAGAGAGGCAGCCAGAAGAAGAAGATGTCCCGTTGACGCATGGGATCGATTGTCCACGCGACTACCTGCCTTCGCAAGCGCGCAATTGTGAACATCGGCGGCGGAAAGAGGTGCTATTTGGCATGGGCAGAAGAGGCCGCCTGTTATTATACTTGGGGCGTTCGTGCCAGAATCGGTTAGGCGTTAACAGATTGCGGGGCATTTCCGCGGAGCAGCCTTGTAGCGCGATTT
>JAAYYY010000563.1 GCA_012515125.1 Chloroflexota bacterium | reverse complement strand
GAGTCAGCCGTTCCTCGTCGAGCGTATGGCGATAGGCGCGCCACTCGGCCCAGGCCAGGATGTTTGGCCCTGTGCCGTTGGGATCGTGGGGGTAAAAGTAGTCGGCTCCCGTCTGGGTGTTGATCTCGCGGCAGATAAAGCCGTCGTCATGCTGTTTGGCGTAGAAATTGTCCAGCGTTCCGGTGAAATCGAACACCCGGCGGGCGTAAATGCCGAACTGCAGCATGAAAGCGCTGTCCCACATGAAGGTGTGGTCGTTGAAAGCGCTGTCGATGTAGTTAGCGATAAAACCGCTCTCGGCGCGCGGCTGGTGCAGATGGTGCCAGGCAATCTCCCAGGCGCGCCAGTACAGCTCGTGCCAGTCCTCGAAGCCGGGCAGCACGGGCCGGGGCAGCAGCGCCCGCGCCTGTGTGAAAGGGGGGATATCGCGCAGTCTGTAACGCGCGCTCCGGAAGCCGTTACGGGCTACTGCCGGCTCCAGCGGGTAAGAGAAGGTGGGATAGCTCATCTGTCGGAACGGCCGCTCAACCTAGTTCATCACCCACAGCTCGGCTGTTCCCGCGAGGTGGAGGCCGTAATCGTCCATACGGTTCACGCGCAGGCTATAACGGACGGTTACTTCTTCGCGCAGCTTCCCGACCCAGATCAGGGAATCCTCGACGGCAAAGAACGGATAACTTATCGTGCCGGAAAGCTCGGCCACGCCGTTGCGCTCTCCAACGTATACCAGCGACGTGCCCGGTATGCGCGAGCCCACGGGCACGACATAGGTAACCGGGATGCCGCCGAAGACGATGCTGCCCTGCGGCGTTGTGGTTGGGGGGATCTCCACCGGGGTGGGATTCAGGATGGCCAGCCGGACCTCACCCTCGGCCTGCAGCGCGCCGGTAAAACTGGCCTGCAGATGCAGCCGGTAGTCGCCGTGGACGCCCGGCGCGATGATCCCGCTCCAGGTGAGCGAGTCGCCAACCTGGCGGTAGGCTCGCAGATTGTCAATCAGCAGCTCGTGCAGCTCGCCAGAGGACTGGACGTAGCCAACCTGGGTGCCCGGGATGTAGGTTCCCGCCTGCAACGGTACGCTGTACGGCGCTGTGTAGAAGATCATGTCTCCGGGCGGGGTGGGCTCGGGGGGAGGCGTTGGGTCGGCGTTAAAGCCGGGAACAGCGCAGGAGAGCATGCTGGCCACCAACAGGGCCAGCCCCAGGAGTGGGCGCAGCGCGGGCCTCATCGAAACACCCTGTAGCCCGGTCGCGGGCGCTGTTCTGGAGCCGGTCCGGCAGGCGCAGCCAAACGGTTTACCATAACGCGACATTCTACCACGATGTCACCGTTCACGGTACAATCATACGCCTATGACCCTCTCCGCTCTCCGCTTGCTCACCGCCGGTGAGTCGCACGGCCCGCGCCTGACTGCTATCCTCGATGGGCTGCCGGCCGGGCTACCCATCGACCGGGACGCGCTCAATCTGGATATGGCCCGCCGGCAGAAGGGATATGGCTCCGGCGGGCGCATGGCCATCGAAAAAGACGAGGCCCGGATCACCGCCGGGGTGATGAATGGGCTGACGACTGGCGGCCCCATTGCGATTGACCTGCCGAACCGGGATTACGAGCGCTGGCGCGACCGGGAGATCGAGCCGCT
>JAAYYY010000562.1 GCA_012515125.1 Chloroflexota bacterium | reverse complement strand
GGCGGCGGTTCATTGGTTGCCGTTACCGTCGGAAAGATAAGCGGAGTGGGCGACACAGTCGGCCGGGGCGTGCTTGCCCTCGGCGGGCTTGTCGGTTGTGCGCCCTCGCTTTCATCGGCCAGGGTTGGCGTCGGCTGTACACTCCTCGTAGGGGTGTCTTGCGGCTCGACGGCGGCGACGCCCTCCACATCGCCTTCGGGGGTAGACGTGGCTAACAACGTCGGCGTGGGCCCGGGCGCCCTCGTGGCATCGCCGGAGGTCGGACCATCCCCGGCGCCCTCCAGCAGGGCAGGGCGTGTCGGCGTTGGCGCGGGCATGTCCAGTTCGGACATCTCGTTCGCGCCGCCGCCAAAGAGCAGCCATGCCCCGCCGCCGAGGGCTAACAGCGCGCCCACCATGAAAAGAACGGGTGCGGCGAGCAATGGTGCCAGCGACGTGCGCAGGTGGAAAGGCCGGCGGCGCGAGGCAGGCGGCGCGACGGGATAGGTAATCACTGCGGTGGAATCGGATGGCGATTCGACCCCGGCAGCCTGGTCGATGGCGTTGCGCAGCGCCTCATAGGTCTGGAAGCGCATCCAGCTATTCGGCTGCAGACAGGTCTCGACCAGGCGAATGGTGGGCTGGGTCAGATCGGGCCGGCGCTCGGCGAGCGGGATGTGTTTGCCATCCGGGCCGGTGGGTAGCGGCGGCTCGCCGGTGAACAGGCTATAGAGTATCGCGCCGAGCGAGTAGATGTTGCTGCGACCGTCGATGACGTTCCCCTGGCGCTGTTCCGGCGAGAGGTAGACGAGTTCTTCTTCCGGCAGCAGCGGAAGCAGAGTATTGGAGAGCGTGGCTGGCCAGTCCAGACCAAGAATGGTAACGGTCGGCGGCTGCCCCGGTTGCTGGAAGAGAAAGTGCGGCAGCAGCAACTTGTGGATGATGCCCGCCTTCAGCCCGCGTTCCAGTACATGGGCGATTTGACCGGCGAGCGTCAGAGCAGCGGCCGGCTCCAGCTTTTCCGGCGCGCCAGGGATGAGCGCCTGCAGGGGCTGGCCGGCTGTGTTCTCATAGACCAGGTAGAGCTTACCCTCATCGCTCTGGCCAGAGGAGACGATGCGTGACACAGCGGGCCGCCCGAGCGCGGCCACCGGCCGGGCCAGCCAGCGCATATCCTGGGCCAGTTGCTCGGCGGGCAGCTCTAACGGGAGCTGTTGCAGCAGTAGCTCCTGCGTGCCGGTATGCGCCACAGCGCGGTAAAGATCGCCGCTGGCGCTGCGGCTCAGGCGATCCAGAAGCCGGTAATCCTGAAATTCTTGTTCATCCATCGCAAATACTCCTCCGACCGCGGCCGTTAGTTGCTGGCCGTAAACTCAATCGTGAGTTGGTAGGGTTGATTCATAAGCGGGCCGTCGTTACTGACAAAGACGAAGTAGTTACCTGCAGGCTGGTTGCCAAGGTCAACCGTTTTTGTCGAGCCAATCGTCCCCATGTTCTTGAGAAATTGCGCTTGTTCGCAGCTTTCTCCGCGGTATACCGCCACCTGCCCCTCCACCGGGACGAAGCCGGTAACACGGACGACCAGATGCCCGGCTGTGGGCGTGCTAAAGCGATACCAGTCGACGCCGTCTTCCGGCAAGAATTCGAGCGGATTGTTCAGCCGTACCGGATGCGCTTCGCTGCAGTCGTCGTTCTCCTCGCCAAAACCCCCACGGCTCACGGCCATGACCGAGAAGAAGAACTGGACGTCGTCGGGGCCAGGCGTACGGGTCGCCGTGGCAGTCGCGGTAGCCGTCGGCGTCACCAGCGTGCCGGTGGGGGTCGGCGTGCGTGGCGACGGCTCGGTTGCCGTCGGTTCGGCCGTCGGCGTGGCTGCGGCTGTTGTGGCTGTGGGAATAAGCGTTTCGGTCGGCGTTATGGTGGCGGTCGCCGTTGGCGTCTCCGGCGTATCGGTAGGCGCTGGCGTCTCTGGCGTCGTGTCCGGCATGTTGGCGCAGGCGCCCACGCAAAGCTCGTAGAGCCGGCCGTCGTTGTTCGTCACGTTACTACCACTATCCTCGCCGCGATCGACGATGTAGAAGTTGCGGCCGGCGCCGCCGTTACTGCTTGGGGCAATGGCGAGGCCCGCCGGCTTGTCCGGCCCGGCTGCGGAAATGTCGATGGTGTTGAGCAGAGTCAGGTCGCCATCCAGCTCAAACTCGTAAATCAAGTAAGGCGCCGCACTATCAAGCACGTAAATAAGGCCTGTGTCCGGGTCGTACTCGACGCCCTCGGGATCGACGAGATTATGGATGCCCAGATCGAAAGTCGAGAGAACGTGAGAGGCGCCGGCGGCGAGGAACGGCCCGCCACCTGAATCGGTGCGTGTCACGACGTGCAAATCCCTGTTCTGCCCGTCGATAATGAAGAGGCGCCTGCCAGCCGCGTCGAAGGCCACCCCTTCGGGATCGCCGCCGATTGGGTAGACCCCGACGACGTTGCCGGCACTCACAACCTCATTCGGCATCTTGTTGACCTCGTAGACAGTCCTTGTCCCGGTATCGTCGGAGTAGAAGACGGTACCGGCGGGGATATTCATGGCGACGCCGGTCGGCTCATCTGTCACCGGCGTCAAATCGCTTCCATGAGTTGCCGTACCCGTGCGGGTGACTACGAAGGCGCTGCGACCGTCAAAGATGTCGGTCTCGTTGACTTCCGAATCTGTCGCCACCAGACGATCTACACCTGGCCAATAGGCAAGGCCGGCCGGATCCGGGCTGGGTATGTCATAGAGCGACGTATCTGTGCTCTGCACAAGATCGGCGACGAGCGTCTCGGCAACCAGATTCGGCGCGTTCTGCGGCCACCACTCGTAGGTTGCGGTCTCGCCGACGACGTAGAGGCTCTGCGTCTCGGGTGCGTCCGTCGCATCGTGGCTTGGCGCAAAGGTCATGGCTCTGACCCGGCTGGGCGAAGCAGGCGGGATGGCAAAACTATCCTGCAGCTCGCCGGCTGTGGAGAGCTGATAGAGAGAGCTGCCGCGCAGGCTGAGCAGGTAGAGGCGCCCATCTTCAGGATGCAGCGCCAGCGCCCCGGCCGGGGCCAGCCCGAGGGAGGTCAGATCGGCGACCGGCGTGGCCGGGGCGGTCCCGGTTGCCGAGAGCGGCAGGCTGAAGACGCGCGTGCCGGCGGCGTCGAGCAGGTAGAGCCGGTTGCCGGCGCCATCGACGGCCAGCGCCCGCGAGCCAACGGCTGCGGCGATGACGCCGGCCGTCTGGATTGTCTGGCTGCCGGGGTTTGCTGTATACAGCTCGCCGGTAAGCGGGTCGAGCAGGTAGAGCCGCTCCTGGGCCGCATCGAAGGCGACGACCAGCCTTCCTGCCTCGGCCTGGCTGGCAGGCCAGCTGATCTCCAGCCGGCTGCCGGCGGTCACAGCCTGCGCCGTTCCGGAGGTAATGAGCACGGGAAGCGGCTCGTCGCCGCGGGCCGCCACAAAGCTGGGCGGCAGGCCGTCCTGCTCCAGCTCGGCTACCCGGCCGACCCAGATCTGCGCTGCCCCGGACACCTCGTTCGGCCGCACACCCAGCGCTCCCAGCAGCACCAGCAAAGCCAGGGCTACCGGCGGGAGCGCGATGATCGGCATCTTCAACTTCGTTAACAGCGCCATATTTCCCGTCTCATTCTCACAGGCAGCACAAAAAACAGATCATCCATCGGCATTGGCGCCATTCCCGGCCTGCTCGCGGCTCGTCTGACCGTGGGTCCAGTCGGTCCAGCCCATGTTTTTGCCCGGACGCGCAGGGCTGTGGGCGGGGAAATCGGCGCCGTAGGCCGCGTTGATCAACCAGGGCTGCCATTGATCGTCGCCCTGCGCTTCCCATTCGATCGCGTGCAGGAATTGCACGGCGCGCAGCAAAGCCTGCTCCTCCCACTGCCAGGCGGGATAGCCGGCCCGCGAAAGGAGTTCGGCCTGAACGACAGCCCCTTGCAGCGCTTCCCAGGCATACTGAGTCCTCTTGGGCGGCCAGCGGAAGTCGCCGGCACGGCGCATCTCTTCGGGCAGGGCGCCGCCGACGTCATAGCCCGCGATCTCGGCTCCCGGTGGATTAATGCCGACCGGCGTGCCGGGATTGGCCTGCCAGGTGGCCCGGCCATAGATGAAGCCGGCGTAGGCGTCGCGGTTGCCCAGCCAACCCTCAAAGACGGTAGCGGCGCGCTCAAGGTCCTCCTCATCGCCGAGATAAAGGTCGATGGCGATCCGCGCCGCGCCGCAATGGGTGCCGAAATTGTTGGGGCGTGTCTCGTGGCAGCCGGACAGCGTATAGCTGCCGCCACTGCCGTGAAAGGTAGTCGTTCGCATCGTTTCCAGCCAGCGCCGGAAAGCCGGACCCAGGCCGCTCTCAGCAGACAGGTTGGCAAGATCGGCGGCAATCACGTATCCGGGCAGATTGCGGGCCACAGCCAGGATACCCGTTTTGCGTGGATTCCCTTCGGCGCCCATGACCGCTTCGATGCCATCGAGAACGGCTTCCCGATAGCGCGGATTGCCGGTGCGGGCGTAGACCAGCGCGCGTGCCAGCAGATAGACGTCGCTCATGTCATCCTGGTCGGCGATATCCGGGCCGGGCAGCGGTTGGTCGGCTGCCGCCAGAAGATTCTCCCACGCGGCGCCGCTCATCGGCAGTTGCTCCAGCTCTTGCTGCGCCAGCCAGATCCCGCGATAGGGAGCGACAGCCCGTGGCGAATCAGGATCATAGGCCGGCGTTGGGCTGGGGGATGGCGCTGACTCGTCGGCCACGACGGGCGCAGCTGCACCAGAGCCCGGCAGCGGCGTCGCCGTTGCACGGGGCGCCGTCGTCGTCGGTAAGGGCGGCGTGGGCGTGCGCACGACTTCCGGCGCCTGTTCGGCGCAGGCGACCGCCCACAGGAGTGGGAACAGAAGCGCCAGAGGGCGTGCGAAACGAGCCATTTCAGCCATTGCATCCTTCTGGCCGGCCGGCTTCGGAGAGTAACGCTTCCAGGGCATGCAGCCGCACCAGGCGTTCCTCCAGCCGTGCCGACGTCTTCGGCGCGCGGGCCAGCAGGTCGCGGTCAAAGATGCCGTAGTCCAGGATGACGATGCGCTGCCTGTCCCCGGCCGGAACGACGATAACGTTGCCCGTGCCCACGAAATCGAGACAGCGCCCTTCGTTGGCGTAGACACGCAGCGTCACCTGTACGAAATGGCGGAGCTGCCGCCAGAACGCAGGATCGCGCTGTCCCAACTGGCGCAGCTCGTCGTCGGAAATGCCGGTAAAGAGATCGCGATGCGGCCCGGGCAGGTAGCGCTGCAGGGAAGCCAGCGCCGGCGCGCGGCGCAGCGGGCTGTGCGCGATCAGGAAATGGACCGGCGCGACGAGCTGATCGGGCTCTTCGTCGTACCAGCGCGCAACCGTGGCGGCTTTCTCCTGGAACTCCCGGGCGATTGCGGTCAGGCGCTCGCCCTGCATGCCGAGCGAGCGGCGATAGATCTTCAGGACCCAGCGCTCGTCGCCCAGCGCCAGCAGAAAGACCGTGCCGCCCGATCCATAGGCCATCAGCTCGGCCCGGCCGGCGTTGAGGGGCAGCGCCTCGGGCCGAAGCAGGGCGCGGGCCAGCCGCCTGCTCGTGCCCGGCAACAGCTGTTCGGCGGCGCCGACCAGCGCGCCCACCCGATCGTAGTGCGCCTGGCGCGGATCGAGCAGCAGGCGCAGGGACGCGCCGAACGATGCACGCGGCCGGACCGGTGCCGTCACGACAGCATCCAGCGCCTTATACCAGAGCTGCGTGCGGGCCGCCTGCAGGAGGCGGCTGCCGCGGGCAGCCACGGAGGCCAGGACGCTGCCCTGGCGGCGCGCATCGTAAGGCAACGAGGTCATGCCGGCTGTGCCCATAGCTGGTAGGCGCTGGCCCGGTCGAAGAACTCGACCACGCGTTCGGCTTCCTCCTCGGCCAGGTATTCACGCCATTTGTTCGTGCGATCGACGAAACGAGTGGCGGCGACGGCACGGGCCAGCCCGTGCGACCAGGAGAGGTGAGCAAAGCCGCACATCTCATGGAGCGTCGCCGTGGGCTCGTTGATCAGCTCTTCGTACGTCACCTCCAGCGTGCGCTCCGGGAAGTACAGCCTATTGCGCCGGATATCGTCCAGGTCGAGCTGGATCTTGAGCGCTGCCGATAGGAGCGGGCCGCCGCCCAGCTCCTGCCACAGCCGGTAATAGGGTTCGGGAACCTCGCCCCACTGCCAGCTTGGGCTGTCGGGGGTGCTGGTCACGTCAAGCCAGCCCGCCTGTACCCAGGAGCTGACGACGGAGAGACCGTGGCGCTGCAGCCAGATGAAGCGCGCATCGGGGAAGATGCGGTCGAAGTAGACCATGCGCGCCCAGCCGGTGACTTTTACCAGCAGGCGATCCCGTTCCTGGGCTTTCAGGATCCGCGCCACGCGCTCGCGCACCTTGGGAATGGCCTCCACGGGCACATCGTCCGCGGTCAGCGGGCGCTCGCGCCGCGAGAAGCCGGGCAGGTAGGATTCCCAGAAGCGGTAGTTTTCGAACGGCTTCGGGAAGATCTTGGAATGGCGCACGCGCCGGCTGAGCATCGGCAGCCGGTAGAGGTTTGAAAAACGTGAAAGCCCCGTCATACTCGGAAAGACTTCGTTCCACGTCGAAAGCCAGCCCACATCGTCGTGCTGAGCCAGCAGACGATGCAGCAGCGTGGAACCACAGCGCCCCGTACCTACAATCACAATGGGCTCGACAACGTCCATCGGAAACTAGCCTCCTTTGAGGCTGCCATGAAAACGGTTGAAGAGCGGGGCAGCCTGGAGCAGCCGCATCCGTAATTCGGGGACTGTCGCCTGCGCCGATACGTTGATGCGGCGCAGCTCCAGGTAGCTCTGCTTCTCCCGTATGTCATTGGCGCCCCGCTGGGTGGTAAACGCAAGCTTGAAGCCTGCTTCGGCCACCAGCTCGACTGTCTCGTGCCGGTAATGGCCCCCGGGATAGGCAAAAACGGGGGCGACGCTGCCCATGTGGGTACAAAGATCGTGCCAGGAGCCGGCGATCTCTTCGCGGGCTGCCTCGCGATTCAGGCGGGCAAGGTTGGGATGATTGCGCGTGTGGGCGCCAATCGTGACGCCCTCAGCAGCCAGCCGCCGCAGCTCTCCCCAGCCGAGCGCCCGACTCTCTGGCGGCGCGACTGACAGATCCGCCGTCAGCCGGCGTGCCTCGTGGGGGGCGCGCGCCGGCGGCACGCTCCAGAGATAGCGCTTCACGCGCCTGAGGGCCTGCCGGCGCTGGGCTTCGCTCTCCAGCGAGAGGCGGCCGGCGGACGTCTCCAGCGGCTCGAGGCGCTCGGTATGCAAGAAGGCGTGCTCGACCACGTCCCACCAGAAGGCCGGGGCCTTTTCCTGAGCGAAGCCGCTGGGCACAAACAACGTGACCGGCAGCCCGTGCCACTGCAGGATGGGCCAGGCCACTTCGGCGAAATCCTGGTAGGCATCGTCGAAGGTGATCAGCAGCGCGTGTGGGGGCAGAGAGTGCCGGCCCTCCGTTGCCGCCAGCAGCGTGTCCATGCCGATCACGCGGTAATGGTCCACGAGAAAGGCCATCTGGGCGGCGAAGGCGTCGCCGTCGAGCACCCGGTGGTAGGTCAGTGCCTGGAAATGATGCGGCGAGGCCGGCCGGAGCTGTTCCAGCAGGGACATCAGCCGGTTGGCCAGGGAGCTATTGGTGACGGTGCGGGCGAACGACTTCGACAATCTATCCTCCATCAACTGGCGGCGCGTGCTTTGCGGCTCAGGTGGGTCAGCGTATGGCCTATCTGGAACAGGCCGGGCAGGGGGTCCGACCAGCTCTGTACGTCAAATTTCTGGCGACGACCGAACATGCCCAGCAGGGCCCGCAGGGCATCGCGCCGCCCTGGCTGCGGGATAAAGGGATAGCGACGGCGCTTGCGCAGAACCTGGGCAAACCAGACGGCCATCAACTCCAGATTGGAGGCGCGCACGCCTCGGCGGTAATCAGTTGCCGGCGGTTCTGGCGGTGGCGAGCCGTTCAGGTAAAGCTCGGCGAGCCGGGCGGGGAAATCCATGCCGCTATGTACGGCCAGCGGCAGCGAGCCCCAGACCCGTCCATTGACTTCCATCAGGACGGCGTCCGTCTCATTGACCTTGAACTCGACCATGATCAGCCCGGTCCAGTTCAGCGCTTCGACCAGCCTCCGGCTGTACTCGACGAGCGTGGGGTTCAGGGGGACGCTCTCTCGCCAGGCGCTTGCCCCACCGGTAATCGGCACCTCGGCCAGCCGGCGGTGCTGGAATATAGCCAGCGGCCGCCCTTCGTAGGCCAGCATCTCGACCCCCTGGCCCGTGCCCGGCTGGTAGCCCTGCAGGAGGACCGGCCCGTGCTGGATGAGCCGCTCCGCCTGGTCGATCAGCTGCTTGACCGAGTTGGCGTAGCCGACCGGGCCGGTGTTCTGCACGCCGGCGCCGCTCACCAGGCGGCGCGAGCGCTGGGCCTTGACCACAATGGGCCAGGGCAGCAAGTGGGCTACTTCCTGGGCCTCCTCGACGCTGTAGGCGACGTAGGTCTCGGGCACCGGAATGCCAAGCTCCTCGCAGAGATCGAGCGTGACCTGCTTATCGGTTACAGCCTGGAGCGCCTTATCGCCGGCAATAGCCAGCCGGCATTGCCCGGCAAAGCGAATGCGCGCGCGGGCCAGCGGCAGTATCGTCTCGTCGGTAATGGGAATGAGCAGGTCCACAGCATACCGGCTCACCGCCTCGCACAGCGCGGTGACGTAGGCTTCCGGCTCGGCAGAGGGCGAAGGGTAGACGAAGCGGTGGTGTGCATGGCGCGACCGAAAGCCCAGGCTGCGGCGAGTGGCGTCGGCAGCAACCACCGTCCAGCCCATCTTGCTCAGCGAGCGGATGATGGTGATGGCGCTCCCACGGCTGGCGTCCGTCACCAGAACGGTGGGCATAATCAATCCTCCACCCCGCCCACAATAGGTTCGCGCTGCTGTTTCTGGAAGTTGCGGATCAGGTCGGTCACCTGCTGCACGACGGCCTCCTGCGGCTGGGTCGCATCGACGACGGAAAAATAGGGAACCTGTTCCCGAAGCTGCCAGTATTCAGCGCGACGACGTTCAAGTAGCTCAACCGTACCTTCCCCTTTGCGCGCGTGCAGGACGGGCGCCGGGGCGTCGAGAAGAATCAAATAATCGGGCTTTGGGTAGAAGTGGTTGAGAAAGAGCCCGTGTATGCGCCGCCAGCGGGTTTGATGGCCGTTGCCGACGATATCATGAGCATAGTAATCGCTGTAGAAGTGACGGTCAAATAGAACAATATAGCCCTGGCGGCGGTAGTGCGTCGCCAGAAGCGCCCGGTAGCCCTCTTCGGCCAGGCGGTTCGCCAGCGAGAGCGCCCGCTTGCCCGATCGCAGCAGGCGGCGCCAGCCACGCGCAGGCCGTGCCTGCCGCGCGGGATTGGGCGGCCCGCCTTCGTCGTCATCCCGGCCGGCAGCCCGCTTTAGAGCCAGCATCAGACGAGTTGTGGGCAGCATCCGGTTGCTGGAGCTTTTGCTGACGCCCATATACAGGTAACGGACAGGCATTTCCTGCCGGACTTCAAGATGGCGGGCGACCGTGGTTTTTCCTGCGCCGTCGGCGCCAATGAGGGCCACTGAGAACATTTTCTCGTGCGTACCTTTCCGTTTTTCCTTCACAGGGCTCCACTCAGGCCAGAACGGGCGCCATAGCCGCGACCATAGCGGGGATGGGCGCCGGGTAGGGGTGGGTGACGATGTATAGCTCTTTGCCCGCCAGCACCCGCTGCAGGGCCTCGGCCTGCCGCTGCTGCACAGTTTCCAGCAGCTCGTTGGGCCGTTCGGGGAAGGCGAAGCGATATTTCCAGTAATAAGAGAGCAGCGGCATCTGCTCCTCCAGCAGAGAAAAGAGCATCCGCGCCGCCACGTCTTCGGGGTCGCCCGGCTCGACAGTCACCTCTGGCGCCTCGCCGCTGACGACAAAGAAGACCTTGTCCAGCGGGCCGGACGAAAGCAGGCGATCATGGCCGAAGAGGCGCTGCGGCGAGATATTCAGGCCGTGCTGCCGGCGCAACAGCGGGCGGGCGCGGCGCAGCAGGCTGTTTCCATCTCGTTCAGCGGCCCGGTCGGCGAGGGCGATCGGCACCCGCAGCAAGGCCATACGTGCGCGCTGCTTCGGGCTCAACCTTGCCCGGTATTCGGGCATCTCGCTCAGATGCCACTCCCAGATGCGCACCGGTTCGGGCAGGCCGTACATCCGGGCGCCGTCGGGGCTGAGGTAAACCCACTCGTCGCCGATGAAGGTGGCGCCGTGGGCCATGAAGCCCAGCAGTGTTTCCGTCTTGCCGCCTTTAGACCAGCCTGTGGTCAGGACGCCGTGGCCGCCGTAGCAGAAAGCAGCGGCGTGGAGGGGCAGCGCCCCTTTCGCCAGCGCCGTGAGGTTGGTGATCGCCGTGAGCAGGGGGATGGCGCCGACGTTACGCTCGCTGACCAGCGTGGTTGGCGTGCCAATCTCCGCGAACGGTATCTGGACTTTAATCAGCCGTTTATTTTTCCCGCGCAGGACAAAGAAGGCATCGTTGGTGAAAGCTGCATCGTCCACGCCGATGTACCGCAGCCCCGGCGTATCCAGCCGATCCACGAAACGAATGGTGATGTCGGGAGCCGGGCCCGACTCCTGCACCGGCATGGCGGGCAGGCCAACCTGCCGGCGCACGGCGGCAACGTCGGCCGGGCCGCCATCCACGACGCGAATGGTGACGAGATTATGCAAGTTGAATTCGATGCTGCGATGGTTGTCTGTCATCGGTTTATTGCGAGCCTCCTGCTGTCTCGCCGGGCAGCCATTCGCCTGCGTAATCTCGCGCGTTCAGGCCAGCCGTCGCCGCGTAGGCGCGCACGATCGGTTCTTCATTGGCTGCGCGCTGGGCAATCAGCGCAGCCGTATCGGCCAGGCCCAGCATCAGCCAGAAATAGCGCACGTAGGAAAGGTGCAGGAAGATGCCCGTACCCAGATAGGCCAGAATGGCAAAAGCAAAGCCAATCGTCAGGTAGCTGAGCGCCGGCCGGCGACCTGCCAGCTTGTGCCGGGCAGCCAGAATAACGCGGATGGGCACCAGGACCATAGCCAGGAAAGAGATCAGGCCAAGGATGCCATAGTTGGCGGCCACGTCGAGGAAGAGCGAATGGGCCTCCCGATTCCCTTCCAGAATACGGATGCCCAGCCGGTTCCCGTACTCGGCGGAATAGAACTGAAATTGCCCCGGCCCTACGCCGACAATCGGATGGTCGGCGAAGACGAGAGCGGCGGCAATCATGGCCGTCGCCCGCCCGCGGATGGCGCCGTCCAGCTCGCTCGTCGTCGTCTCCTCGCTGAGCAGATCTGTCACTGAGGGGATCGTCACCAGGCGCACCGTTAGCTGCGGCACAGCCATCAGGACGACGGCGACAAGCAGCAGGAAGACGAGGAAATGGGCCGGGCGAAGCAGGCGCGTCACCAGCATGGCTAACACGAGGATGACAAAAGCCACGGCCGCGCCACGAGAAAAGGAAAGGGCCACACCGCCCAGCGCAACGCCGGCCAGGGCCAGACCCAGCAGCTTGAGGCCGAGCGACCGCTCGAAATAGAGGGCAAACCAGCCGAGCGGCACCAGCATGAGCAACACCTGGGCGTAGCGGTTTTGTTCGCCGATGGGGCCCGAGAGTCGGTACTGGCGTAAATCGCCCTCCACCAGGTTCGTTTCCCCCGTGCGGAAGCCAACTTCGGAGAGCTGGCCGAAGCCCCCCAACGTGTCGTCAAAGCTACCCGTTATCTGCTGGTAAAAGGGCGCCGCCGTCAGGACGATACCCGCGAGCAGCAGCGTCCAGGCTACATGGCGCAGGGTGCGGGGCGTCCGTACCACGTTAATCACCAGCAGGTAGATGAGAAAGCCTTCGAGGACGAAGTTGGTGACTTCACGGAAAGAGGCGGCAGGATCGTTCGAGAACAGAAGGCTGACCTGCTGGGCGGCCATGAAGAGGACGACGTAGGGCAGCGCGGGCGTGATGCGCAGCGGGCGCCGTTCCAGAACCAGGTAAATCGCCAGCGGGAGAGCCAGCAACAACGGAAAGGCCGCACCGGCGATGAACGGCACGCCGTGGAACCGCACCAGGACGACGGCGATGTTGCTATAAAGGATAAAGATGACCAGCAACGTGGCTGCTTCCGGCCAGCTGAGAACCGTGATGGAGACCACCAGCAGCACGATGCTTGCCAGCGCCAGCAGCGGCGAGGTCGCCAGCAGGCCGCCTATGACGCCGCCCAGCACCGCCAGCAGCAGGACCACGACTGGCTTGTAGGCACGCAGGAACAGGCGCAGTGATTCGGCGCGCGCGCTCAGTGTGCTCATCGTCCCTCCTCCGGCGCTGCCGTGGCGCGGGTCGGCTCCCAGACGACGATGGAGCGCCCGCGCAAGACGTTCAGCGTCGCCTGCAGCGCGGCGACGTTGACCAGCGAGAAGTAGGCGGGCAGCGCCAGCAGCCTGTGTAGCTTGCGACCCGAACGTTCCGCGGCGATGCCCGCGGCCGCCAGGCCATAAAACAGCGCCTGGCCGAGCGTGGCGAGACGGTAGAGCGCGCCGCGCGCCCACAGCAGCGGGCTGACGAGGGCCAGCAAGAGGAGCGGCACGGCGACCAGCCGCCGCAGCACCTTATGCGAGAAGAGCTGTAGTGCGTAGAAGCCGTGGCGGCGCGGGTCCAGCAGCTCGCGGCGCAGCAGGACGCCCCGCAGGCCACGGGTGATGACGCGCACTTTGCGGCCGAACTCGTCGCCACTCTTTCCCGCCACCGCTTCGTAGGCGATGGCCTGCGGCGCAAAGACGAGGCGGTAACCCTGGGCGATCACGCCCGTTGAGGTGTAGAAGTCGTCGGTGACGCCCTCAGCGACCGGCGCGAACAGCTCGCGGCGGATGGCATAGATGGCCCCGGTCGCCGAAATGACGTTCCCGGCGGCGCTTTCGTACAGCTTGAGCTGACGATCCAGCCCCCAATATTGCTTTTCGCCCTCGCCGGCCAGGCTGGCCTCCGGGGCGGGCCGGTAGACCTGGTTGCCGGCCACGCCGCCCACGGTCGGGTCGGCGAAGGGGCGGACGAGAGCCCGCAGCGCGCCGGGCGCGTAGATGCTGTTGGCGTCCGAGAAGACGAGGATCTCGCCCTTGGTCTCGGCGACGGCGGCGTTGAGGGCCGCCGCTTTGCCCTGCCGGGGCAGGGCCAGCAGGTGCACGCCCTGCCACTCGTAGGTGCGCACCAGCTCGTTCGTGCCGTCATCCGACCCATCGGAGGCGACGATCACCTCCAGGCAGTCGCGCGGGTAGTCGAGCGAGAGCAGGTTGTCGAGCTTGGGGCCGATGACGGCCTCTTCGTTGTGCGCGGCGATGATCACGCTGACGGATGGGGTAATGTTTGCCTCCCGGTGCGGCCGGGGGCGCAGCACGGCGCGCGCGGCGACGAGCAGCGGGAAGAGGAAATAGGTGTAGATCAGCAGCCCTACCGAACTCCAGAAGAGGAACAGCCTCATGCCTGCGCCTCCTGGAACTGCCGGGCCAGCAGGGCGACGT
The DNA here is from genome assembly GCA_012515125.1 of Chloroflexota bacterium. Lineage (GTDB taxonomy): Bacteria > Chloroflexota > Anaerolineae > Promineifilales > Promineifilaceae > JAAYYY01. The sequence goes on along the minus strand of JAAYYY010000562.1, from coordinate 23,195 downwards.
TGCCGTGCAGGTCGAAATCCCGCTCGACGGTGGCGCGCGCGGCCCGGCCGAGCCTCTCGCGCAGCGCCGGATCGTCGTGCAGGCGCCGGATAGCCGCTGCCAGCGCCGCCACGTCGCCGGGTGGGGTCAGGAGACCGGACTTCCCGTCCGTCACCAGCTCGGGGATGCCGGAGAGCCGACTGGCGACGACAGGCAGGCCCGCCGCCATCGCCTCCATCAGGGCGACAGGGATGCCTTCGCGCCGGCCATCGGCGGTAGGCACGCTGGGGGCCACGGCCACGTCAGCCCGGCGCAGGTGGGCCATCACCTGCTCGCGGGTCTGCGCGCCGTGGAACTGCACAAACGGGCCGACGCCGGCCTGCTCGGCCTGCTGCTCCAGCGCGGCGCGGTCCGGGCCGTCCCCAACAAAATCGACGGTCGCGTCGATGCCCTGCCGGCGTAGCTCGGCCAGCGCCGCGATGAGATAGCTCTGCCCTTTGACGGTGTGCAGCGTGCCGATACAGAGCAGACGCAGAGGGCCGTGCTGCTCGTAGCTACAGCGCGGTTCAATCTGGGTCGTGTCCACACCGCAGTGGATCACCCGCAGATGGCCGTTTTTCTGGCCGCCGCAGTGCGACAGGATGACGTTGCGGTTATAGTCGGAAATGGCTACGACGAAGGCCGCCTCGGCGACCTTCTCGCAGAGCATGTGCTGGTCGCGATGCAGGTCAGAGCCGTGGGCCGTGAAGCTGTAAGGTAGCCCGGTGAGGCGATGGATGACGAAGGCGGCGGCTGCCGGGTGGCTGGCGAAATGAGCGTGGACGTGGCCGACGCCGGCCGCCAGCATCTGCTCGCCCATGTAGACGGCCTTAGGGAAGGCGGCCAGCCCGCCGGCCAGATAGCGCGAGCTGCCCAGGTTGGTCCGCACCAGCGTGCCCAGAGCGCCCAGGTAAGCGCGGGGCTGCTTCCACAGCGCGCGCAGATTGGCTCGCAGAATAGGCAGGTTGAGGGCGGGCGTGTAATGGGCGCGCTCGACCAGCTCCTGCGCCTCGGGATGGATGGTCGTCGCCTTTTCGCGCCACAGCGGGAAGAGTTCCACGCAAAAGCCCTGGGCTTCCAGCGCCATGATCTCCAGCAGCACAAACGTCTCTGTCAGCTTGGGGAAGCGCGACATAATATAGGCCACGCGCGGCGGCTGCGGCTGTGGCTCCAGCCTCTGCTCCAGGTCGCGTTCGAGCGTCTGTTCGGCGTGGGCGATCATGATTGTTTCTCCAGGGCCATCAGACGCGGGCCGAGGACCGGAATGCGATGCAGCTCGGGGAACATCCGGCCGGCCTCCATCACCTGCCAGTTAAAGAGGACGAGCAGCAGGGAAATGGCGGCGATCAACAGGCCTCCGGCGACAACGCCCGGCTCAAGCAGCAGGTCGATCAGCAGCAGCACGACAGCGCCGAGGACAATGCTGGCATAGACGCGCAGGTAACGGGGCTGGAAGAGCCGGATCTGTGTGCCCAGCAGCAGGCCGGCGTGGTTGAGCAGGTTGTAGAGAACGAGCGCAGCCGTCGTACCGATGGCGGCGCCAATGGCCCCATAGGGCGGGATGAGCAGGACGTTCAGGACCACGCCGACGAGCGCGGTGAACAGGTCGATGGCGACAATATAGCCAACCTTGCCAAAGACGCGCAGGGTGTAAGCGTTGAAGCCCATAGCGGCGTTCATATAGTTGCCCAGCGTGAGCAGCGCCAGCACCGTCGCCGAGCTGGCGTAGCGCTCCTCAAAGAGCAGAACCGTCAGGGGGCGCGCGAGGGAGAAGGAGGCGGCGAACACCGGGAAGGTGATCACGGCGATCCACGTAGCCGAACGCCAGTAGAGGTCGTTGATCCCCTGGCTATCCTGGCGGGCAAAGAGGCGGGCCGCTTCCGGCGTGAAGAGATATTTGAAGCTTTGCATGACAATGAGGTTGAGGCCGGCAACGGGGACGACGGCGCGGAACTCGGCCACCTCTGTCGTGCTGGCGAAATATTGCAGCAAGACGACGACAAAACTGGACTTCAGGATGTTCATGACGTCGCTGGTCAGCAGCGGCGTGCTGAAGGAGAAGACCTCGCGCACCGGGAAGACAATGCGCCGTAGCGTCTCGCTGACGCGGATGCCGCGCTCGCGGAAAAGCTGGCGCAGCATGGCGGCATAGATCAGAGAGCCGATGATGGCGGCGACGAGATAGCCGACGGCGAGCACGTAGACGCCCTGACGGCTGAGGATGACGACGAGCACGGCAGCGAGCTTCATGACCGGTCCCAGCACGTAGCGGCGTACAAAGATGGCCTGCGGCTTGGCGAACACAGCGAAGAGCCCCTGGAACCAGCTATCGATAGCCTGCAGGGGCGAAAGCAGAATCAGCAGAACCAGCAGCGAGACGGCGAGCGGGTCCTGGACGAAGCGGTCGCCGATGAGGCCGCGAAAGCCAATGACGCCCAGGACGAGCGCAGCGCCAATTCCCAGAATGGTCAGCAGCGTCATGACGATGGTGCCGAGCATCTTGTCATCTTCGCCGCGCTCCTCATAGATGGGAATGAAGCGCGCTACCGCCTTGTCCAGGCCAAAGAGGGCGACGCTTGCACCGATTGAGGCAATGGACAGGGCGTAGGCGAAGGCGCCGTAGTCGCTCTTCAACAGATAGCGAACGGTGAGCACCTGCACGCCAAAGTTGAGGGCGATGGAAATCAGCCGTCCGGCAAAGAGGATAGACGAGCCGCGGATGTGGCGGCGTGTGGCCTTCGCTCCCTGGTCGCGGGTAGAGGCGCCGTCGGCCATCTCCGCGACCGGAACGACGGGTGGTTCGGATGTCATGGAATTACCCTGCGAATCCTGTTCCTCGGCGATGTAGGCCATTTACTGTGAAGGGAGGGTGTCGAAGGAACGCCCTACTTCGGCCTGTTCGGGCTCGGGGACATCCTCTTCCTCTGGGCGGAGGGGAAGGGTGTCTTCCAGCTCGCGCACCACGTCTGGCTGGCGGCCCCAGGCGATGCGGCGCGTGGGCCGGCCCCCTTCCTGGAGGAGGCCGCCGACGATAGAGGCGCCGACCGCCTGCAGGCTGGCGACGGCGCTGCGCAGCATACGGCGGCGCGCCTGCCGGCTCTGAGCGACGAGGATGACGCCGTCCACGTGCGGAGCGAGGAAAAGGCTGTCGGCCGAGCTGCTGAGGGGCGAGGCGGTGATCAGGACGATATCCGTGCGCGCCTGTAGCTCTTGCAGCACGTCCACCATGCGCGGCGAGGCCAGCAGGGTAAAGGCATTGTCGGTTAGCGAGCCGCTGGGCAGGACGGAAAGCCCTGGCGCCCAGTATACGGTGGTGGGATCGGCCGTCGTGCAGGCGCCGCGCAGAACGTCGGTCAGGCCGCAGCGGTCGAGGAAGCCGAAGTGCTGGCCGATGGTTGGCCGCTGCATATTGCCGTCCACAAGCACCACCCGGCTGCCCGTCTGGGTCAGCACGATAGCCAGGTTCGCGGCGATCTCGCCGATATCCTGCTCTTCTTCCACGCTGGTCATCAGGATGGAACGCATCGGGCGGCCCGTCTGGCGGGCAAAGAGCAGCTTGATCGCCGCCGTGCGGTATTCCTCGGCCGCTGCCGATGTCGGTTGCGCGCGGACCACCATTTTCATGTGTGGCGGGCTGTGCATGGGTTTGCTACGAGCCAGGGTGGCCAGCGTAGCCACGCCGGTCGCCTCGCTCATTTCCTCGGCAGTATCGACACTGTCGGTCAGGTATTCGTAACCGAAGACGAGAAGGGCGCTGAAGGTCAACCCGGCGAGAACACCGATGGCTACCGCAAGCCAGAGCCGCGAAGCTACGAGCGTCGGCGGTCGCGCTGGCTCGATGATCTTGACCTGGTTCGTCGCCGACCGCTGCAGCGTCTCGAAGAGGCCCGTCAGCGTGCTACGGTACTCGTCAAGCCGTTCCCGCTCGGCGAAGAGCTGCTCGGCGAGGAACTGCTGCGCCTCGACGTCGTCCGTTGCCGCAATGTTCTGCTCCAGCTCTTCAATCCGCTGAGTGATTACCGGAATAGAGGCTTCGATCTCATCCGCCTGCCGGAGAATCTGCTGGTGCAGGGCGCCGGCCGGCGTCTCGCCCCCGGAGGGGCTATAACGGACGAGGGTCTCTGCCACCGAGTTGGCAATCGCCGTCGCCATAACAGGATCGGGGGTGACCACGTCGATGCTGAGTAGCTGCGTATCGGTATTGGTATAGACCGTGATCATGTCCTCCAGCTGAGAAGGCGTCAGGTTCAGGTTGAGCTGTTCGATAACCGAACGCAGGAACGGCGTCGTCTCCGGCAACTCGGCGTAGGTCTGCATCAGCTGGCCGCCAGCGCGCAGGTCGTTGAGGTCGGGGCTGGGGCTGTCGATGCCCGGCCCGACAATCAGCCTGGCGGTCGTCGCGTACAGCGGCGGGTTGCGGCTCTCAATGGCATAACTGATGGCGCCGGCGACAACGGCTCCCAGCAGGAACAGCCACAACCAGCGACGGAGCAGACGGCGTAGATGTTGTTTTTCCATGGTGATTCTCTCTCCAGGTAAGCCCCCTCGGTCCGCAGGACGAGCCGGCTCGCTACGCCGCACTCTCGACGGCGGTTGTTTCTCTTTCGGCCGGTGGCTCGCTGGCCGACGAACGGTGCATGGCCCGTTCCGCATCGGTCAACAATTGGCCAAAGGTAACGGCGTCGTCGGGGAACCGGGCCGTACCGATACTGAACTCAATACCCAGCCGGTTGCGCGCCTCGCGCTGCAGCCGGTCGATCGTTTCTTGCAGCTCATCCTCGTCTGCTTCGGGCAGCACGACGATGAAATGGTTGTTGCGCCGGGTCACAATGTCATAATCTTCCAGGGTCGTCAGCAGCAGGTTGGCGACGTTCGCCCCGATGTAGTGCTTGATGATTTCGGCCTGTGCTTCTTCCAGGAAGCGATCCATGGAGTAGGAGACCGAGGACGCCGTTGGCTTCAGCGCGAGCAGGGCGAGCGGCCGCTGCCGGCGGCGCGCGCGGCGGATCTCCCGGTAGATCAGGCTCTGCCCATCCTCAAACGGAGAGGCATCGTCGAGGTGCGACAGCGTCACACGAGCGAGCCCCTTCTGGAGATGGGTGAAGCGCTGCATGATATCCCGCGCGAGAAGCAGGGTGACGACGAGAGCCGCAATCTCGGTGACCGTGATCGGCAGGTGCATCAGGCCATCCCCGACAATCGGATAATCGAGGTAGACCTTCAGCAGGAAGTAAAGCGGCAGAATGATCAGGAGAACCCTGGGCAACGGCCACTCGTGGAGGGCCGGCACGGCGATCACGGCGACTGCCGTCACAAAGGCAAAACCGTACACAAACGAGGCAAGGTTAACCGATGGCCCATCCAACCGCTCGACGTTATAGAGTAGAAAGAACCAGGTGATAATCAGTACGAGAGTGAGTCGAAAACGCTTCACCGCCCTACTTCCTTAAAAGGTGTCCCGGTTTCCATGCTGCTAACAATCTGTTACTACTTCCTTATTCAGAAGTTAAACGAGCCCTGGTAATCTGCAGCACAGGTTCCTGCCGCGTCTGTCCCTTAATAGGCGCCCCGGCTGGTGAATATGGCGCCAACTGTGCGGAACAGGATTGCCAGATCAAACAGCAGGCTTTGCCGCTCGATGTACTCAATGTCCAGGCGCAGGCGTTCGTCAAAATCGATGTCGCTCCGACCGCTGACCTGCCATAGCCCGGTGATGCCCGGCAGTACCTCCAGTCGTTCGGTGTGCCAGAGCGAGTAGGTACTCACGTCGAACGACGTCGGGCGTGGGCCGACCAGGCTCATGTCCCCCTTGAGCACGTTAAGAACCTGAGGAAGCTCGTCCAGACTTGTCTTGCGCAGGAACCGGCCCATCCGCGTGACGCGGGGATCGTCCGTGATCTTGAAATCGGGCCAGGTTAGCTCGTTGAGGTGCGCGTACTTCGCCTTCAACTCTTCCGCATTGGTAACCATCGTCCGGAACTTGTACATAGCAAAACGCCGCCCACCCAAGCCGGTACGGTACTGCCGGAAGAGAACCGGGCCCGGATCGTCGAGCCAGATGAGCAGGGCGATCAGAGCGCCGAGCGGCAGCAATATAGGTAGGGCCAGCAAGCAGAGGGTAATGTCAAACAGCCGCTTGCTGATGCGGTAGGGGCGCCGGAACAGGACGACCGGCGGCCGCTGCACGGGAACGATTTGCTGAAATGGCGATACTTCACGCTGCATCATGACATTGACTCCATACGGGATGACGACTCCCCTTCCTGCTCCGGACCCAGCTCCCTGATGAATGCTTGTATGTCAGCTCATAGGTCCTGCCAGCGTCACGGTAGCGAGAAGGAGACTTCCAACTAACGTTGTCGCCCGCGGGCGACAGTCTCGCCGTCCGGGCGCCGTCATTCTATGGTCTTATAAATCGCGGCATTGGCGCAGCGTTCAGCACAGTGCGAACAAGACCAGCAGGATAATAGTGGAAACCGATATTGGGATGTCAGATAATTCCTTTCACTCACTGCAACTTACCACCGCGAAAACATGATAGCAAATTCGCAGTGCTTACAGAAGTACCAGAGTACTTAGCCCCGGTTGAAAATACAGTACGAAAGTACTGAATCGCTGAATCTGTCTTGCGGCTGGCAATCGCTTGCGTCTTTTCGCGCCTCGGCTATGCTGGCGACTGGTGGGGAGGGTGCGGATCGAGGGCCAGTTCGGCCCGACGAGGTAGTGGCGGTGTCTGCTGCGCAGCTAAGCAAAGCAAAGGTTGCCATGCGGCGCCTGAGCGCGCCGCTGGTTGCGCCTCTGCTGCCCGGACGGATTGAGGCGAACCGGGGCGGGCTGCAGCGGGCCGGCTTTCTGGCCGGCTCAGGGATGGGCGTGCTCGTCCTGATCAACCATTTCTCCCTGCGGGACGGCTTCGACACCTTTCGCCTGCTCTTTGCGCATCCGGCCCTACGGCGGCTGCCCATGCTGGCGCCTGCGGCCAGCCACCTCGTGCAGCGCCGCTCCATCGATCTGTTAGCCACTCTCTTCGCCGTGGATATTGCGCCGATGACCTCGCCAGAAGCCGTCGCCAGATACGGGCTCGACCCCTCCAGCGGGCAAAACGTCATGACCTATAGCCGGGCGGCCATCGAGCGCCTGGCCGGGGGCAGTCTCGTCCTCGTCGCGCCCCAGGTGGGCCGGCGACCCTGCCTCGCGCCGCCGGAGGGGATGCGACCGGTCAGTCTGCTGCTGGCCCAGGCGCGGCGCAAGCGCGTAGCCGACTTCTGCCTGCTCTTTGTCGGCCTGGGTCTGGCCGGCGCGCGGGCGTATAGTGTGGAGACGACCGGCGGGCTGAACCTGGGCCAGCGCTACGAGCTGCGCGTCGGCGAGGCCTTCACGCTGGACGAAGCGATCAGGCTGGCCGGCGGCCTGCGCGAGGTAGAAGGATGGGTCTACGAACAGCTGGCGCCGCTGGTGCCGGCGGCCTATCTCTGTCAGGCTAATCGAGATAAGCCTGAACTAAATAAGGAAAGATCATGAGTAAGATACGGAAGACACGCGGCCTGACGTTTGACGACGTCTTGCTGGTTCCAAAACGGTCGCCGGTCAGCTCGCGACAGGACGTGGATACTTCGACCTGGCTGACCCCTGCGATCTGCCTGCAGATTCCGATTCTCAGCGCCAACATGGACACCGTCACGGAGGCTACGATGGCGATTGCGATGGCCCGCGCCGGCGGCCTGGGCGTGCTGCACCGCTTCATGCCGGTCGCGGCGCAGGTGCGGCAGGTCAGGCGGGTGAAGCGCGCCGAGGGCTTCGTCGTCGAGCATCCCTATGCCGTTAACCAGGGTGCGACGCTGGCCGAGGCGGCCGAGCTGATGGCCCGCTACGAGGTGGGCGGTCTGGTGGTGACCAACGGGCAGACGAAGCTGATCGGCCTGGTCACCCAACGGGACATCCTGCTGGCGCCGTCGCCGGAGCTGAAGGTGCGTGACGTGATGACCCTGCCCGACCAGATCATCAGCGTCGGGCCCGACGTGACGCTGGACGAGGCCCGGGCCGTCCTGTACGAGCACCGGGTGGAAAAGCTGCCCGTGCTCGACGAGGAAGGCAATCTGGTGGGGCTGATCACGGCGCAGGACGTGATCAAGCCGGCCCGATTCCCCCTGGCTGTGAAAGACGAGCGCAGCCGGCTGCGCGTCGGCGCGGCTATCGGCGTGCGGCCGGAAGATCGGGAGCGCGCCGGGGCGCTGCTGGAGGCGGGCGCCGACGTGCTGGTGCTGGATATTGCCCACGGCCACGCCGACCACTGCATCGAGATGATCCGGGCGCTGCGGCGCGAATACCCGCAGGCGCAGATCATTGCCGGCAACGTGGCGACGCGGGAAGGGGCGCGCGAGCTGGCGGAGGCCGGCGCCGACGCCATCAAGGTGGGCATTGGGCCCGGCTCGATCTGTACCACGCGCGTGGTCACCGGCTTTGGCGTGCCGCAGCTCACGGCGATCATGGACAGCGCCGCGGGCGTCGCCGATAGCGGCCGTCACGTCCCGATCATCGCCGACGGCGGCATCCGTACGTCGGGCGATATGGTCAAGGCGCTGGCAGCCGGCGCGAATACGGTGATGATCGGCAGCCTCTTCGCCGGCTGTGAGGAAGCGCCCGGCGCACCCGTCATCCGCAACGGGCAGAAGGTCAAGGTCGTGCGCGGCATGGCCTCGCTGGGGGCGGCAATCAGCCGGCAGGTGGCCGAGGCGGCCGAGGACGAAAGCGCCGAAGACCAGCAGGACTGGGACAAGGTCGTGCCCGAAGGGGTGGAAGCGGTCGTGCCTTATCGCGGGCACGTTCAGGAAATCCTCTACCAGCTCGTCGGCGGGCTGCGCTCGGGTCTGAGCTATGGCGGCGCGACGACAATTGCCGAGCTGCAGGAGAAGGCGGAGTTCATCGAGATCAGCCCGGCCGGGATGAAGGAAAGCGCCCCGCACGACGTGAGCCGGTTGTAAGGTGGGGGAGCGCCGGCAGGATGCCGGCGCTCCTTCTTGGCTAGCCGCTGCCGGGCTGCCCGGAGAAGAGGTAGATCAGGGCCGATTTGATGGCGTGGCGCAGGTTGTCCTCGTGGGAGCGGCTGGGCGCGGGGCTGCCATATTTGCGCATCAGCGAGAGCGGCTGGTTCTGTAGCTGGCCGGGCGGCGTGATCGAGTCGAGCATCAGATAATCGGAGCCGTCGGGCGTCCGCGTGACGAGGATGACCCAGTGCTGCTCCGTGTTGGAGTGGTAGAAGGCATCGTTGGGCCTGCGGTCTACCTGGGCGAGCACCGTGAAGCCGTCGGCGATGGCCCTGTCGATGCGCGCAATCGGATCCTCGCCCGTCCACTCCGTAAACGGTAGCTCCGGGGTCGGCCAGGAGCGCAGGTTGCGGCCCAGGGTCAGCCCGGCGAGCAGATGGGTGGGGGCGATGAACTGCACATCGGAGCCGCGGAACCCCTGGTCGCCGAGCTGCTGGAAGCGCCGGTTCACGTCGGCAGGCGTCACGCGCAGGCCGTAGGCGGTGAGCATCATCGCGTAACAGGTCAGCAGGCAGCCCCACGCGCCGATGGTCTGCTGGCCGTGGCCCAGTCGCTCGTTGGCCCAACGGGGATCGTGCTGTGAATACCAGCCGGACATATCGGCGAAGCGGCCGAGCGGCGTGACCATCTCCCCGGGCTGGGAGATGATGCGCGCCCAGATAGGCGCGCCGAAGAAGTTGCCCCGGTCATCCTGGAGCCGCCAGAGGCTGCTGTAGGTCGTCGCGCGCTTCTCCTGGGCGACCGGCGCGACCATGGGCACGGAGAGAATGACCTCGTCGCCCGGTTTCGATTCGGGAACCATGTGCGAGGCAATGCCCGCCGCCATCTGCAGGTCGCCCTCGACGAAGACGAGACGGAAGCCGCTGCCCCAATGCCGCGCGCCGGTGTTCTGCACGCGCCACTGCTTGAGGAAGGTCTGCCCCTCCGGCAGAGGCGTATCGTCGGGGATGGTATGGTCGGCGATAAAGCGCATGTCGGCCTGCCGTGCGCCGCTCCCTTCGGTAGAAGCCGGGATGACCGTAATCTCGGCATAGAGGTGGGCGAAGGCCTTGCCTGCTGCGTCGCGAATCTGCCAGGGGCTGCGGTAGACGCGCCCGTGCTGTTCGGGCGCAGTGAGCGACAGGTTGATCGCTACCTCGTCGCCCGGCGCGGCGGGCAGCGGGCTGGCGACTTTGGCCAGGGAAAAGCTCTTCTCGTTCATCATCGGGTGGCTCGTCGCGCCCTGCGGTGCGTAGACGAGCTTGTAGCCTTCGTCCCACGTCGTTCCGCCGGTGTTGCGGAAGCGCCAGGTATTGGCGAAGGTACTGCCGGCGGGCACGGCGTTATGGTCGGTAAGCGTGGTGCTGAAGCTGACGAACTCCGCCATGGGCTGGGGCCGGCCGGCGGCAAAGCGCATGTCGGCGAAGGCGGGAGCGGCCTTGCCCGCGTTGACCAGCGCCTGAAAAGCCTCTTTGATGTGCGGCTTCAGCTCGCCGCTCGTGGTGGAGATGCCGGCGTTGCGCATGTGGTCGGACCAGGCGAACCAGATGAGGACCGGGACGTTTTTCGCGTGGCGGTCGGCGATGGCGCTGACGACCTCGCGCATGTAGCGGGCGATTTTCTCGTAATGCTCGGGGCCGATGGGCGTATCGTTGGCGATGCCCAGCTCGGTTATCCACAGGGGCAGGTCGGGGAACGCCTGTTTGAAAACGCGCAGCGCGTCGTCCAGCCGGCCGAACTGCTTGCCATAGAACGGGTCGAACTCGACGTAGCGACCGTAGGGGTGGTAGGCCAGCGCATCGACGGGCAGGCGACCCCCGAGCAGGTCGCGCACGCGGCGCGCATAGGCCACGGCGTTTTCCGGCCCTGTGTTCAGCCCGCCGAAGACAATCGTCGCGTCGGGGTCCACGGCGCGGATGGCGGCGGCGGTCTGCTGCAGTACCGGCGCGAAGTTCTCCGGGCTGACGCCGATGGCCGAGGGGTTGGTCGGATCGCTGTCTCCTTCATTCCAGATCTGGTAGGCGACCTTATCGCCAAACGGAGCCGCCAGCTCGGCAATGCGCCGCGCCGCGCGGGCCAGCGAGCCGGCGTAACCGGGCCAATCGCCGTTGTGCCAGGGCGCGTTGCCCCACTCCGTCTCCTGGTTGAGGATGAGCAGGCTCTTGATGCCGGCATTCGCATAGGCCTGGATGAGGGCGCGGTATTCGTCGTTGAACGCCTGGTCCACGTTGCGGTGTTTAGCCGAGGCCTTGTAGGGGAAGCGCACCCAGCTCAGGCCGCGCAGCCGGTCTACGTCTGGCGGATGCACGTCGGGGTTGATGTTCATCCCCGCCTGGAAAGGCGCTGCCGGCCCGATCACAATGGGATCGACCGCGCCCGCCACGTTGATGTGCAGCCAGAGGGGCCGGCCGATCACCTCGCCGCCGGCCGTGCGCAGCTGCCAGTGGGAAGCGTACCAGCCCGGCTGCAGGGGCGCGGTCAGCTTGAGCTGGAAGGTGAGCGATTCGCCCGGGGCAATCTGCTCGCGCCCGCTGAGCTGCCGGAAGGTGCTGGAAGCGGGCGCGCCCAGCCGCGAGCGCGCCTGGTTAGCCGTCTGCGCGACCGGCTCGTCGCTATAGGCGAGCTGGAAATCGCCCGACCAGGGCAACCCGCCGCTGTTGCGCACGACCCAGGAAGCGGTGAACTGCCGGCCGGGCTGCACGTTGGTGTAGTCGCCGGCGCTGTTCTCAAAGCTGATGAACTCGTAGGCGTGAGTGCCGGGAGCCGCCCCCGCGCGCTCGGTAACGGCGGCTTCGGCCACCTGGATCGGCAGATAGTCGTTCTGGGCATTGCCGGTGACGCGCACGACGGTGCCGGCGGGCACCGCGCCAAGCTTGCCGGCCTGCTGGCTGGGCTGGGCGCGCAGATTGATGTTGATGCCCTCTTTAACCCGGCCCAGCTCTCCGGCTCGCTCGATGCTTGTGGCGAAACCCCAGCCATTGAGCAGCGGCGGCTGCGGCGGCGCCCATTCGGCAGCGCGCAGGGCGTTGACAAACGGCGTCGGGTCGATGATGTCGCGAGGCTGCCGTGTCTCGCCGCGGGCTGTCGCGCCGTCTTTATACAGGGTCAGGTGCAGGTGGGCGCCCCGCGAGTTGCCGGTACTGCCCGCCAGCCCCAGCAGCTGGCCGCCGGCGACCTGGTCGCCCGCAGCCACGTTGACCTGCTGCAGATGAGCATAGGTAGTGCGGTAGCCGTCGTCGTGACGCATGTAGACGGCGTTGCCATAGGGATGGCCCTCCGCCTCGCGACGTACCAGCTCGACCCGGCCGGGCGCGCAGGCAAAAATGCGACTGTTGAGCGGCGCCTGGATGTCCAGCCCTTCGTGCCCGGTCAGCCCCCACTGGCCGTAGTAGGCGGGATCGTTGTTGTAGGCCTGGTTGATCCGGCGGTATTCGGTCGGCCAGTGGGTAAAGCGAAAGCCGGTTGACGTTGGCGCAGACGGGCTTTCGGTGGTGACAGCCGGCTCGGGCGCGGGCGGCGTCACGCCTCCCGCGACGGTGGGATAGACCGGCCGCGTGGCGCCCCCCTGCTGCCGTAGGTAGTCGGCCATGCGGCTGGAAGCGGGTTCGATGTTGGCCGGGAAGTCGAGGTACTTGCCGTAGGTCCAGGCGCAGAAGCCCCAGATGTTCTCGTGCTGCCGGCAGAGCCGGTCATAGCGGGCCATGTCTTCCATGAACGTATCGACGCCGGGAAAACGGAAGCCGCCGTTCTGCCCCGCTTCGGTGATGACGATCGGCGTGCGAATTCCCTGCGCGCGCAGGTAGGCGGCCTCGCGGAAGGGCCGGCCGGCGTTATCGTCGGCAGCCTGACCGTCGGGCGCGGTCAGCGTGGCAATGCCGTCTGGATGGACGACGCCGCCGTAGGCATGGCGGCTGTAGATGTGGCCTCCCTCGCCCGCGCGGCGGATGAGGGGTACGTAGAAGCGGACCCACAGCTCCCAGCTACCGGGGCTGCCTCCGGCAGGGCTGCCGACCGCCAGCTTGAAGCCATCGCGCTCGGCCAGCTCCATCAGGCGTGTCTCGAAGGCGACGAGGTTGGCCAGAGAAGTGGGGTTATCGCCCCCGTACTCGTTGGTTACCTGGTAGTAATCGGCCGGGTTGAGCCGGTATTTCTCTTTGAGCTGGGGCCAGTACTGGTCGGCAGCCGCCCTGGCCTGCGCCTCGCTCATCTGGTCGATGCCGGGCGGGGCGTCGTGGAAGACGGTCTGGTCGCGGAAGATGGTGATGGTCCGCGGCGCTGCGCCCGGCGCCGCCACGCTTTTTTCCCGCGCTTCGACCAGCGCGCCCCCTTCGCCAACGGCGAGCACGACGGCGGGCGCCGCGGCGACGACGTCACCATAGCCGTTGTGGCTGCCCGAAGCGACGTGAAGACCAAACTTCGTGCTCATGATAGAGACCTCCTGTGCCCAATATCAAGAGAGCGGGCCGGCCCCCGTCGGCCGGCGAAATGGCGCCACCTGGATCTTTTCCAGTCATGCGTACGGATGAAATGGGATCTGCCTGTGGATAACCTGGCTTCCGACGAACTGGATAATCGAACTCCACGGTTCCGCGCCGGTCCACATAGTCGGAGCGGCGGCCCTCACAGGCAATCATAGCCGATTTGGCGAAGGTTGTATAGATAGGGGAAACTGGCTTATACTGTTTGATCTGTGTCTGTTCCGCGTACTTACTCGGGCCTGCTGCGCCATTATCTGCGACCCCAGCGGGGTGCGGTCGTTCTTCTCGCCATCCTGGTGCTCGGCGGCATCTTCCTGCAACTGCTGAACCCGCAGCTTATCCGCCGCTTTCTCGACGCGGCGGAGCAGGGTCGCAGCCTGGAGGAGCTGCTGTGGACCGGCGGCCTGTTCATGTTCATCGCCCTGGTGGGCCAGGGCTTGCGCGTCGCCGGCGCCTACGTGGGCGAGAACGTTGCCTGGCGGGCCACCAACGCCCTGCGCGCCGACCTGGCCCTGCACTGCCTGCGGCTGGATATGTCTTTCCACAAGCGGCGCCGCCCAGGCGAGCTGATTGAGCGGATGGACGGCGACGTGAACCTGCTGGCGAACTTCTTTTCGCAGCTTTTTGTGGAGCTGACGAGCAACCTGATCCTCGTCAGCGGCGTCGTCGTGCTTCTCTGGCTATTGGACTGGCGCATCGGCCTTTCGATGCTCGTCGTCCTGCTCGCCGGACTGCTGGTGTTGCGCTATTTCAACCGGCTGGTCGTGCCCCGCTGGCAGAAGGTGCGCGAAGTGGAAGCCAATCTCTTCGGCTACGTCGAAGAGTGGCTGGACGGCACGGAAGCGCTGCAAACGAGCCGGGGCGCGCCGTATGTGCTGGAGCGGCTGGCGACCCTGAGCCGCAGCCGCTGGCGGGCCAACGTGAGCGCCGGACGGGCCAATATGGGGGTAATGGCCCTGCCGGTGGCGCTGCCCGGCTTCGCCTATTTCGTGGCCTATTTCTGGGGCGACCGGCTCTTCCGCGGCGACGTACTGACCATCGGCGCCCTCTATCTGGTCTTCTACTACATCAACCTGATCATCGGCCCGCTGTGGACGGTGCAGCGCCAGGTGCAGGATCTGCAGCGGGCTTCGGCCAGCCTCAACCGCGTGCTCTCCCTCTTCGGCGAGCAGCCTGCCCTCGACGAGAGCGGCAGTGCCGCGCTGCCCGATGGTCCGCTCGCCGTCCGCTTTGACGGTGTCAGCTTCCATTACGACGACGATCCGCCGGAAGCGCTCGTCCTGCGCGACGTCGATTTTTCCCTGGCGCCCGGCCGGGTCCTCGGCCTGCTGGGGCGCACGGGCAGCGGCAAGACGACGCTGATCCGGCTGCTGGTGCGCTTCTACGACCCGATAGCGGGCAAGATCTGCGTTGGGAGGGACGGATCGGGCGATGGAGACCGGGGCATGATTGATGTGCGCGAGGTGGCGCCGGCGGCGTTGCGCGCGCAGGTGGGCATGGTCACGCAGGAGGTGCAGCTCTTTCACGCCACGCTGCGTGATAACCTGACCCTGTTTGACGACAGCGTGGACGACGCCCGGCTGGTCGCGGCGCTGGAAGCGCTCGGGCTGCGCCCCTGGCTGGATAGCTTGCCGGCCGGTCTGGACACGCCGCTGGAGGCGGGCGAGAGCCTTTCGGCCGGGGAAGCACAATTGCTGGCTCTGGCGCGCGTCTTTCTCGCCGACGCCGGTCTGGTCATCCTCGACGAAGCCTCCTCGCGGCTTGATCCTGCCACCGAGCGGCTGCTGGAGCGGGCGCTGGACCGGCTGCTGGAGGGGCGCACGACGATCATCATTGCCCACCGGCTGGCGACCATCCAGCGCGCCGACGAGATCATGATCCTCGAAGATGGGCGGGTGATCGAGCACGGGGAGCGGGCAGCGCTGGCGGCCGACCCGGAGAGCCGCTTCGCGCACCTGCTGCGCGTCGGCCTGGAGGAGGCGCTGGCCTGATGGCTGCCCCACCCACGCACGCCGTGCCGGCCTGGCCTACCTGGCGTTATCTCTGGAGCTTGATCCGCTTCCGGCCGCGCCTTTATGCCCAGGACCTGCTCGGCGTCACCAGCAGCTTTGGAATGAGCGCTGTCACGGGGCTGCTGCTGCGCGCCTACTTCGACAACCTCACCGGCGAGCCCGGCTTCATCCTGCCACTCATGGCAATCCTGCTCCTGCAGCTGGCCTGGATCGTCATACGGGTTTCCACGCTCTACGCAGCCTATCTGGGCTATATCAACTTTACCCAGCACGGCATGGCGCTGATCGTCCGCAACATGATGGATCGCATCTTGCAGCTACCGGCCGGCGTGGCCCTGCCCCGCGACGAAAAGGGAGTCGCGCTCTCGACGGGGCAGACGGTCAGCACGCTCCGCGACGACGCCCTGGAGATGACCGAAGCGATCATCATTATCGACGACTTCGTGGCCGGGCTCTTTACGGCAATCATCGCCTTCGCCGTCATGTTCAGCATCGACTTCTGGGTGACGGTGGGTATTTTCCTGCCGCTGGCGCTCATCCTGTACGTTTCCCACCGGCTGAGCGGGCTCGCCCGCCGCTACCGGCAGGCCAGCCGCGCGGCGACGGCGCAGGTTACGGGGATGATCGCCGATATGTTCCACGCCACCCAGGCCATCAAGGTTGCCGGAGCCGAGGAGCGGGTCATCGCGCGCTTCCGAGAAGTCAACGACCGGCGGCGCGAGACGATGGTCAGGGACCGCCTGCTGCTGCAGATCGTGGACGCCCTCGGCCACGGCTCAGGCAACATTGGCATGGGGCTGGTGCTGCTTGTGGCTGCCAGCGCCCTGTTGAACGCCGAGCTAACCGTGGGCGACTTTGCCCTCTTTGTCGCCTATCTGGACCCGGCGACACAACTGATGCGCGTCATCGGACGCCTGCTAACCCGCTACCGGCAGGTGGGTGTGAGCACCCAGCGGATGGAGGCGATCATGCGCGGGCTGCCGCCGGGTGCGGTCGTGGCCCACCGGCCCATCTACCTGCGCCGGCCCCACCCGGCCCCACCGCCGCTGCCAGAGCCGGCGCCGCTCCGCCGGCTGGAGGCGCGCGGGCTTGGCTACCGTTTCGAGGGAGGAGGCGGCATCCAGAACATCGATCTCGTGCTGGAAGCCGGCAGCTTCACCGTGGTGACGGGCCGGATTGGCGCCGGCAAGTCCACCCTTCTGCGTTGCCTGCTGGGGCTGCTGCCGCCGCAGGAGGGCGGGCTGTGGTGGAACGGCGAGCCTGTGGACGATCCGACCCGCTTTATGGTCCCGCCGCAGGTGGCCTACACCGCCCAGGCGCCGCGCCTGTTCAGCGCCACCCTGCGCGAAAATATCCTGCTCGGGCTGCCGCCGGAAAGTGTGGATCTCGACCGGGCGATCTACCAGGCAGTGCTGGAGCACGATCTGGCGGGCATGGAGCACGGGCTGGAAACCGTCGTCGGGCCGCGCGGCGTGCGCCTCAGCGGCGGGCAGATCCAGCGCTCTGCCGCAGCGCGGATGTTCGCCCGCCGGCCCCAGCTGCTCGTCTTCGACGACCTCTCCAGCGCGCTGGACGTGGAGACGGAGCGCACGCTCTGGGAGCGGCTCTTCGCGCTGCCGGAGCGCCCGGCCTGCCTCGTCGTCAGCCACCGCCAGGCCGCCCTGCGCCGGGCCGACCAGATCCTGCTGCTGGAGAACGGCCGGATCGTGGAGCGTGGGGCTCTGCCCGAGCTGCTGGCCCGCTCTGAGGCAATGCGCGCTCTCTGGGAAGGGGAGTGGGAGTCGGAACAGGCAGATGAAGCGACCTGACTCCTGCGCCCCTCAATCCGCCAGCAGGACAAACTCTGCGCGCTCGTAAAGCTCGCCGTTCACCTGCGGCTGGATGGCGTGGGCGCCGGCGTAATAGGTGCGCGTCGTGATCGGCCGGAAGCTGTGCGAGCGGGTAATCGTCACTGTCTCGCCGGGTCCGAGCGTCCACTTGCCGATCTTGAAGACTTTCGCCGTCTGCTTGCCGTTGGCGCGCGCCATATGCAGGGCGTAATCGACGACGAGATCCTGCAGGGCGTCGCCTGTGGAGGTGATGGTGAAGGAAAACGTCACCCGATCGCCCATCATCACTGTTTCCGGCGACACCTTAACGGGGGAAACCGACACCCTGGCGGCGCCGTAGCCGAGCAGGCCCAACGCGCCGGGATGGCCCTGTTTGACCAGCGTGCGCAGCGCGTGGCGCGTTATCCAGGCGACCTCCGGCGTGGCGTCTGCCTGCCACCGGCCGAGCAGATCAAGGACGACGGCGGGATTGTCCTTGGCGATGTCGTTCAGGTTGTTGGCGACGCTGCGGCGCACCACTTCGTCCGGGTCGTTCCGAAGCTGTTCGAGGATCGGGAGGATGGGCGAGGGGTCTTCCTTCAGCGCCCGTAGTCCCATTCCCCAGGGCAGGCGCGGGCGGCAGCCTTCGCTGGCGAGGCGGCGCACGCCGGAGTGGGGGTGCCGGGCCCATTGCGCCATGCGGGCCATTGTCTCCTGCGGGTAGCGGTCGATGAACGGCCGGATGGCAAACTCGGCCGATACTTCCTGGGTGAACGCCTCCAGCGCGTCGAGTGAGGCCTCCAGATGGTCCAGACCGTAACACTCCACATAGTCGGGAAAGACCATCTTTTCGAAGCCCTGCTCGCCGAGGAGCGGGAGCGCCCGGCGGAGGATATCCAGCGCCTGGGCATAATCGGCCGGCAGGAAGTCATGCAGCGCCGTCGTAATGCGCCGCGTGCGCTGCTTGAGCGCGAGATCGTCCCAGCCCGGCGCAAAGACAGCCGCCAGAAACGGCTCGCGGGCGAATGGGGGATAGACAGCGACGATGGCGTTCGCCAGCGCGCCGACCGACGCTTCGTTGTACATCAGACGCAGTTCCATCTTTCTCCCTCTCCCTGGTTTGTTTGAGCAACCTCCACGCTAATGATAAGCGGGAAGCGCCTTCGGGGAAACTAGCCGGCAATCGCCGGAGCGCTTTTCACATCCTGTTTACGCGATCCCGGCCGCAAGCAGGCTAGCATGGGCACCATAACCTGATGACACGAGGGGAAGCCGATGCAACCGAAGTTTGACGAGCTGCCCGGCAGCCCGGGCCACGCTCTGCCGGTCCCGCTGGCGTTGTTGCGCCTGACGGGCTCAGCGCACGGGGCGCTCTTCCTCACCCAGCTCCTGGCCTGGGAGTCGGGGGACGAGAGCTGGCAGGCCTGCAGCTACGCCTACTGGGAAAAAGAGCTGAAGCTGTCGGAATACCGGGTGAAGAAGATCGCCGCGTGGTGCGCGGCACGCGGTTTTCTGGAAACCCGTATCGGGATCGAGCGGGGCGTGCCGGTCACCTTTTACCGGCTGCGTTTGCAGCCGCTCTACGCGCTGCTCGGCAGCCTGCTTGCGGCCGGCGGTGGCGAGCCGGGGCGGGCCGGAGCCGCGGCGGCTGCCGACTGGCGGAAAAAGCTGGAGGGCGGCGCCTAACCGCGCCGGCGGAGCGCGCTGCGCGCGGCATAGTAGCCGGCCATACCGTGTACGCCGCCGCCGGGCGGCGTGGCGCTGGAGCAGAGGAAGAGGCCCGGAACGGGCGTGCTATACGGGTTGATCCGGGCGACAGGACGGTTAAAGTGCTGCAGCAGGTGCTGGGTGCCGCCGTTGATGTCGCCGCCGACATAGTTGGGATTGTAGCGGGCCAGCTCGGCCGCCGTATAGGTGTGGCGGGCCAGAACGGTGTCGCCAAAGCCGGGAGCGTAGCGCTCGATCTGTGCTTCGATGGCCGCCGTCATGTCGGCGGTCGAGCCGTTGGGCACGTGGCAGTAAGCCCAGGCGACGTGCCGCCCGGTCGGGGCGCGGCTGGTGTCGAAGTTCGTCGGCTGCACGAGGAGCACGTAGGGGCGCTCAGGGTGCTGCCCGCGCCAGACGGCCAGCTCGCTGGCAGCGATCTCGGCCAGGCTGCTGCCCAGATGCACGGTGCCGCCGAGGGCCACCGAACGGTCACGCCAGGGTATCGGCTCGCTTAGGGCGTAGTCGATCTTGAAGGCGCCGGGGCCGTAGCGGTAGCGTTCAAGCTGGCGGCGGTAGCCGGGCGGTAACTGCTCGCCGGCGATCTCTACGAACTGGCGGGGCGTGACGTCCAGCAGCGTCGCACGGGCTGGCGGAAGCTGTTCCAGGCTGCTGACGGGAAAGGCGGTGACGATCTCGCCGCCGAGGGCGCGCAGATGGGCCGCCAGGGCGTTGGCAATTTGCTGGCTGCCGCCACGCGCGATGGGCCAGCCGACGGCGTGGGTGAGCAGCCCGAGCAGCAGGCCGAAGGCGGCGGTGCCGGGCCAGTGGAGGGGCAGGATGCTGTGCGCGCCGAGGCCGGCAAACATACCTCGCGTTGGTTCACGCTCAAATCTGGCCTGCGCCAGGCCGCGCACCGAGCGCAACGCCGGCAGGGCAAAGCGGGCGGCGAGCAGCGGATGGCGGGGCAGGTGGAAGGGGGCCAGAAAGATGCTCATCAGCTCTTCCCAGGCGGCGAGCAGAGGAGCCATGAGCGCCTCATAGCGGGGACCGTCACAGCCGAGGCCCTGCGCTGTTTCGCGTAGCGATTGATAAACCAGAACCGCCGGCTCGCCATCCCGGGGGTGAGCGACGGCGGCAGCAGGCTGTACCCATTCCAGACCGTAGGCGGCAAGGTCCAGCGTGCGGAAAAAGGGCGAGGCCAGGGCCAGCGGATGGACGGCGGAGCAGACGTCGTGGATGAAGCCGTCCAGTGTCAGCGGCAGCGATCGTGTCCCGCCGCCAATCGTCTCATGCCCTTCGAGCACAAGCACGCGCCAGCCCTCCCGCGCGAGCGTAATCGCCGCAGCAAGGCCATTCGGTCCGCTGCCGACGACGACGGCATCGTAATCGGTTCCGGAAAGGGTGGGGCGGCTGCGGGACAAGGCAGCCTATCCGGATCGCCGCAGCAGCAGGCGCAGCGCCCGCAGGGGTGCATAGAGCGCGCTGCGGATGGCGGCGTTGTGCCAGACGTTGCCGGCCCGCCGCCACTGGACCTTGTCGTCAACACGGCTGGTCTGGATCTGCACCTGCCCGTTGACGCCAAAATGGGCGGCGAGCTGTTCCAGCGTCTCCCGCCAGAAGTTGTCCTCCAGACGGTGCACGATGCCCAGCCGGCAGCCAATCTCATAGATCGGGTCGCTGGCGCGGATGAGGGCGCGCACTTCCGCTTCTGTGGTCCCGTCTTCTTCGTAGGCGCTGAAGGTGATCATGCCGGCGAACATGTGGCCCTGCGGCGTCATGAAGCTGAAGGAGTTATCGTCGGCGTAAATGACGAGGACGCCGGTCGAGAGGGGCAAGCCGCCGGGCGCAGCCAGGTTCAGCACGGCCACGTCGCCGGGCGTGATGCCCTGCAGGGAGCCGTAGAAGCGATTGCCGCGGGGCCAGAAATCGCCGAAGCGGGCCTTCCAGGTAGCGACGACCTGCTCCGGCGTCACGCCGGCGCCGCTCAGACGGACGGTGTAGCTTTTTTGCCACATCTGGCCGAAGCCCTGCAGCGGGCCGGTCAGCTCGCGCCCATCCACGTTCAGGTTAATGGCCTGCGACGGCGGGCGGTTGGCGACGGTCAGCCGGTCTACGGGACGGGCCCACGTTCCCTGTTGAGGGTTCTCTTCTGGTTCCATCGCTACCAGCCCTTTTTCTGCTCGCGACCCCGGCCGAGGATCTTGCGCAGCGCCCAACCGGGCATGCCGATCATGCTGCGGATCATGGCGTTGTGCCAGACGTTAGTGATCCCACGCCAGCGGATTCGCGGGTCGATACAGACCTTGCGGACCTGCACCCACTCGTCGTTGACGCCCAGATAGCCGGCGAGCGAGGTGAGCACGTGGTGCCACGTCTCATCCTGGAAGCGGCTGCCGCCCATAAAGCGGAAGCCAAACTCGTAGATGGGGTCGGAAGTGCGGGCCATCGTCTGTACCTGCGCCCACGTGCTGCCATCCTCCTCAAACGTCGCAAACGTGTTCCAGCCCGCCTCCGGGAAGCCTTGCGGCGTCATGATGGTGAAGGTCTCGTCGTCGGCGAAGATCACGCGCACGCCGCTGGCGATGGGGATCGCCGGCAGCACACCGGGCATCGCCGAAACGGCGCTGTCGATGAAGATCAGCTCGCCCGGCTGGACCCCGGCGAGCGTCGGGTAGAAGTTATTGCCCGGCGGCTGGAAGCGCGGGAACTCTGCCTTCCAGATAGCCATGACCTCAGCCGGGGACTTATCCAGCCCGCGCAGGCGGATGCGAAAGCTCTTCTGCCAGAGCGGGCCGAAGCCCTGTAGTGGGCTGACGGGTACGCGCCCTTCCAGGTTCAGATTAATCGCCCCTTCGGGTACGTCAGAGACGGAGAGGCGCTCGACCGCCGGCGCCCAGGCGCCGCGTGGCTGTTCCTTGTCTTCGGCCATCAGGCCTCCTTTAGCCGACTGCAGCCAGCGCCTCGGCCTCGCTCGAGTAGAGGGCAATCGCTTCGTCGAGGCGGGTGAGGTCGAAAATCTGCCGGTAGTGGTCGTTGAGGCCGTAGGCGAGAAGCTGCTGCTTCTGGCGCTGGGCGCGAATGAGCAGGGTGACCAGCAGACCGATGCCAGAGCTGTTCATGTACTCCAGCTCGCTGAAGTTGAGAATAACGGCCCGCGTCGTCTCATTGCTGGCTTCGGTGTAGGCGTCCATGAGCACGTTTTCGGCGAAGGCGGTGACCTGTCCGGCGATGTCGATGATGCTGACGGCGCTGTTGGGGTGGCGGACGTTCATCGTCACATTGGCTTGCGGCATGTCGGCCCTCCTTGATGGGAATCAAACAGTGTCAGGCAATGGCCTGCAACGCACTCTCTTCGTCGGGATGTACGCCAATAAAATCGGCCAGGCGCGTGATGCGGAAAATCTCTTCGTAATGATCGTCGAGGCCATAGCTGAGCAGCCGCCGGTTGGCCCGGCGGGCGCGCGCCAGCAGGGCGACAATCAGGGCAATGCCCGTGCTGTTAATGTAATCGACAGCGCTGAAGTTGAGCATGATGACTTCCGGCTCCTGCGCTTCGGCGACGCCAAAGGCTTCGTTGAGTGCCGACTCGGCAAAGCTGTTTACTTCGCCCTGCAAATCGATGATGGCCACCGGCCGGCCGGCATCGGGATAGCGTACGCTGGCGGAAAAGTCCTGTTGAAGGCGCTGCATTTCACGCTTCTCCTGAGGACAGGTGCATAATCAGCTCGACGACGTGATGGCTTTCATCGCTGTGAATGTTGAGACTATCCACCATATTCTCGATTAGGAAAAGGCCCCAGCCACGCGGTTTTTGCTGGCCGGCTAGTTTCGCTTCCAGATCCGGCCTGGCGCTGCGCGGAATGATCGCGCCGCCACCCTGATCGTGGATGCGTACGGCAAGTGACTGATCGTTGGTCAGGACTTCGACCGTGACCGGCTCCTCCGCGCGGTACTGGTTGCCATGTTCCATAGCGTTCATCGTCGCCTCGGCGACGGCAGTCTTCAATCGTTCTAGCTTGGCTGCGGAGAGCGGCAGAGCAGCGACGACTGCTGCTACCTCTTCCATGGCGCGCCGTTCGTTGCCGGGCTCGCTGGGCAGGCTGAAGGTGGCCAGTAGACGCCACTCCGGCGGGGCAGGCTCCGTTGCGC
>JAAYYY010000561.1 GCA_012515125.1 Chloroflexota bacterium | reverse complement strand
GGTCGAGGTCGATGACGAGCAGGGCGTCGGGCTTGTCGTTGCGGCCATAGTTCAGGCCGACGACGTAGCCCAGGCGCTCGGCCGGGGCCGACATGGCCATGCGCGGGGACGGATAAAAGGTGGGGTCGGGTTTCCAGAGAGCCATCTTGAACATTCTCCTTTCATGGGTTTGGGTAACTGGACAACTGCGAGTCAGGTTACGGGCGGAGCGCTCCCCGAACGTCCCGGAAAGCGTCCCGGAAGGCGGCGTGCGGGCTGGAAGCCCGCGATCCGGCAAAAAAAGCCCCCGGCTGTGGGCCGGGGGCATCTGGTCGTCGCGACTACACATGGTTCGGGCTGCCGGGTTATCGTGTGGCGGACGTTGCAGCTTCGCGGGCGGCGGCAGCTTTGTAATAGCGCTCGGTGTAGAAGGCGTAGTCGTCCTCAGCTTCAGCGGCGATGGCGGCTTCGCGAGCGGCTGCGGCTTCGTAGTAGCGCTCGGTGTAGAAGGCGTAACCGTCGTCCTGGCGCTCTGTCGACATCCTGTCCGACTGGGCTTTGGCCGCCTGGGCGTAGAAGCGGGCGATTGTGTCGCTAGTCGGCTGTTCCAGCACTGAGGCCGCCGTCTTCTGCGGCTCGGCCGTCAGATGATAGAAGCGGGCAATATAATCGACGCTTTGCTTGTCCAGCACAGCCCTGGCGTCCAGCGCTACCTCACGGGCGGCGGCGGCTTCGTAGTAGCGATCCGTGTAGGTGCTATATCCGTCGTTCTCGATTGTGACTGCCGTGCTGCGCTGCACGTCCATCGCCTGCCCGGCCTCCCGGACTGCTTCGCCGAGGCGCACGATGGCGACGGCGGCGCTGACTGCCAGCAGCACGATAACCAGACTGACTACAAACATCGTCGCGGTACGACTGCTGTTCCCATTGACCATCATCTTCGCGTTCATCTCTTGTCTCCTTAGACTGGTTGTTTTCTGTCAGTCGCTGTGGAGGGCGCCCTGTGCGTCTTCCTCGACTGATAGTGCCCAGCATACGGGAGCATCGACCCGGCTTCGTACCCATTGCCGTCCCAACATCTGTCTCTCCAAAAAAGTGGGTGAGGCAAAGCTTAGAATAAATCCACCGCGCGATCGCACCCGTACATATTGATAGATAGGGCGGGCCGGGAACCGGCCGGGGAGTTTGACAGTCCTCGACCGGTAGCCAATAATTAGGCCGCTTTATCGACCTTTTGTGTGTTAGGAAGAGGAAAATGTTTTGGTCTCGAAAGGTGTCCCTGGGGCGCTGGCTCCTGCCCATCCTGCTACTTGTCCTGCTCTTTTGCGCGCGCGCGGCGCTCGCTCACGAGCAACGACCAGTCGGCCCATACGTGCTCGTCGTCGGCTTCGCCATCGAGCCAGCGTATGAGGGCCAGAAGAACGGGGTAGAGCTGCGAGTCAGCGAGGGCGAAGGGGACGCAGCCGTCCCGGTAGAGGGGCTGCAAGAAACGCTGCAGGTCGAGGTCACGCACGTCGAGAGCGGTATCTCGCAAATCATGCCGCTGCGCGCCGTCTTCGGCTCCCCGGGCCGCTACACCAACGATTGGATTCCGTCGATGCCCGGCGCCTATCGCTTCCGCTTCTTCGGGACCATTGGCGAGGTGACGGTGGACGAAAGCTTTGAATCTGGACCGGATACCTTCGGCTCCGTCGAACCGGCAGCCGAGCTCTATTTCCCCGAGCCGGTGCCCGCGGCGCGGGAGCTGGAAGGGGCGGCGCGCGGCGCTCAGTCGGCGGCCGACGAGGCGCTGGCGCTGGCGCTGGCGGCACAGGAGC
>JAAYYY010000560.1 GCA_012515125.1 Chloroflexota bacterium | reverse complement strand
TTCTGCCGCGAGCGGGGCATTCTCTTCGTCGTGGATGCGATCCAGTCCATCGGCCACATGGTCACCGACGTGCAGGCGATGAACATCGACGTGCTCGCCAGCGGCGGGCAGAAGTCGCTGCTCGCGCTGCCGGGCACGGGCGTGCTCTACGTGCGCGCCGAGGTAGCCGAGCGGCTGCAGCCCAAGCCCATCGGGCCGAGCGCCACGCGCGACTCTATGCACTGGCTGGACTATGATCTGACGCCGCTGCCGGCAGCGCAGCGCTTTGGCATGGGCACGCCCAACGTGCTCGGCCTTTTTGCCCTGGATGCCAGCCTGCAGCTACTCGAAACGCTCGGCGTCGAGAACATCGACCGCCATACGACGGCGCTGTCGGCGGCGGCGATTGCCATGCTCGAACGGCTGGGCTATGAAGTCGCCACCCCGCCCGGCCACGGCCCCATCGTCACCTTCTGCCCGCGTCTGGACGATGCGGGCGCCGACGCCGCCGTCGCCGCGCTGGAAGAGCGCCAGATCTCCATCTGCAAGCGCTGGGATGCCCGGAGGACGCCCTATCTGCGGCTGAGCTTCCACGCCTATAACACGCTGGACGAGCTGCAGCGTTTCGAGGATGCGTGGCGCGAGGTCGCGCCGCACTGACCGCCAGATAGCCTGTCTGGTTACATTATGCTGAATTGCGGCTCGTCGGGGGCGTGCGCTTCCCACCAGCTACGAATGCGCCCGCCGATGGGCCGCCCGACCAGCTTTTCGGCCAGCGCCACCGCTTCCCACAGGCGCGCGAAGTCGACGCCCGTGCCCAGACCCAGCTTGTAGGCCAGGAAGACCAGATCCTCGGTGGCGAGGTTGCCAGCGGCGCCGGGCGCAAAGGGACAGCCGCCCAGGCCGCCCACGCTGGAATCGAAAATGCGGACGCCGGCGGAGATGGCCGTCGTCGCGTTCGCCAGGCCGAGCACCTGCGTGTCGTGCAGATGGACGGCGAGCCGGCTCATGTCGGTGCGCCGGCCTATCTGCTCCAGCAGGCGGCCCACACTCAGCGGGTCGGCGTGCCCCACGGTATCCCCGATCGACAGCTCGTCCACGCCAATATCCCAGAGGCGCCGGGCATAGGCGACGGCTTTCTGCGGGACGATGCGCCCTTCAAAGGGGCAGACCCAGGCGGTCATCAGGTAGGCGCGCAGCCAGACGCCGTCGGCCCGCGCCCGCTCGGCTATGCGCTCGCACGCGGCAAACGCCTCGGCGGTAGACATGCGCGTATTGCGCTGGCTGAAGGTCTCGCTGACCGCCACGCCACAGGCCACACGCCGGCAGCCCGCTGCGACGGCGCGATCGTATCCTTTCTCGTTGAGGACGAGACCGACCAGCTCGACCTGCTCCCCATTCTCCGCCAGCGCCCTGCTCATGACCTCGTCGGCATCGGCAAGCTGGGGGACGGCCCGCGGATGGACGAAGCTCGTCGCCTCGATGGTGGTCAGGCCGGCCCGCGCCAGCGCCGCGATGAGTTTCAGCTTTTCGTCGGCGCTGAGATGCGCCGCCTCGTTCTGCAGTCCGTCGCGGGGGCCAACCTCATAGATACGGATGGTGTCGCTCATGACGCTGCTCCCGGTGACTGGCTGGGCGTCACGGTTGCCTTTCGCGGAGCAAGGCCATCAGGCGGGCGACGACCATATCCAGCGCCACTTTGTTCAGCCCGCCGCGAGGAATGATGATGTCGGCGTAGCGCTTGCTCGGCTCCACAAACTCCAGGTGCATGGGGCGCACCGTTTCGAGGTATTGCTTGATGATGGAATCGAGCGACCGGCCTCGCTCTTCCAGGTCGCGCACCATGCGGCGGATGAAGCGTACGTCCGGGTCGGTATCGACGTAGATTTTGATGTCCATCAGCTCCCGCAGCCGGCTGTCGGTGAAGATCAAAATGCCCTCGACCAGGATGATCGGGCTGGGCACGACGCGGATGGTCTTCTCTGTCCGGCGGTGCTCGGTGAAGTCGTAGACCGGCACGTCCACCGCCTCGCCGGCCAGCAGCTTCTCGATGTGCCTGACCAGAAGCTCGGTCTCCAGCGAGTTCGGGTGGTCGTAGTTGAGCTGGGCGCGCTCCTCCAGCGGCAGGTGGCTCATGTTGCGATAGTAGGCGTCGTGGGGGAGGTAGGCTACCCGGGAGGCCCCAACCGTTTCGAGGATGGTGTCGGCTACGGTGGTCTTGCCTGAGGCTGTCCCACCGGCCACGCCGAAGACGACCGTGCTATCTGAGTCCATAGGTAACCTGGAAAGCGCCCGGTAAGGGGATTATAGAAAACTACCCTGGGCAAGCCAGGGTAGTTCTTCAGATATAAAGCCACCCATGGGACTTGAACCCATAACCTATCGCTTACGAAGCGATCGCTCTGCCGATTGAGCTAGGGTGGCAACATGGGCGATTATACCAATCCAGCCCAGAGGCGACAATAGGCGTTTCATTAAAGGAGGGCGCGAATGGGGTGTCGTCTGCCGGTATTAGGTGACTGATTTTTGGGGCGCGGAAGTATCGTCTGGCGGCACTGGGATATGTGTCGCAAGTGTCGTCTGTTGATATTTCGGGCGCGGCGCGCCCTTCGTTTGTGCCGGATGGCGATATTTCTGGAAAAATGCGGGAAGATATCGGCAGGAGGTAGCTCGGGGGAGAGTGAGTCCATGACAGATGGCGGTCGTTGTGAGGCGGGCGCCGGGAGGGCCGGTTTCGTGTGCGAGATGAGAGGTGATGGTTGCGGCTGAGGTGACATGGCGATGGTCTTCAAGACAGAACGGATGTTCGGTTACAGTATACAGGGGAAGGGGGCGAGGGGAGGTGAAGGGGAGGTGAAATGTGGCGCGAGGCAGGCAGGGATGCTGCCTGCCAGAATGGCGGGCGCGATCCGGGGCTGTTGACTTTCTGGGCGAGCTACTGTAGCATGAGTTGTGGCTGCAACGGATTCGGAGCGGCCGGGACAATTGCATAGCGGGCCGATATAGCGCATGGCCCCGCGCTTTCAAGAGTGCGGGGTGACGAGGAGGAGGACCCACCCTTCTGGGATGGGTGGGAATCGAACCATCAGCGGATGCCTCCAGGGCCGGCCACGGTCCTTATTCTGGCCCCGGGTAAAGCGGTGCGACAAAACGAGTGGGTAACTGCTCGCACAAAACGCGCCGCAGTGGCCGTGGCGACGCGTTGCCGCCGTCACGTTTTCCTGTTTCGGGGCGCCCCCACACGGATCGGAATCGAGGGGAGTGCCCGCATGTCTGGAAGGCGGCCTGAGATGCCGCCAGCCGGCGCTATTCCGCTGCGCACGGGCAGGAGGAACAATCATGTGTGGTATTGTGGGTTATGTAGGACCGCGACAGGCGCCGTCTGTCATTATGCAGGGGTTGAAGCGGCTGGAGTATCGGGGATACGATTCGGCGGGGATTGCCGTGCTCGTCGAAAACGGCGCCATCGCCATTCGCCGGGACGTCGGCAAGCTCAAGAACCTGGAGGCGATGCTGGCCGACTCGCCGCTGCGTGGCGAAATCGGCATTGGGCACACGCGCTGGGCGACGCACGGCGCGCCCAGCCAGCGCAACGCGCACCCGCACGTGGCGATGAATGAACGGGTCGTGGTCGTGCACAACGGCATTGTGGAGAACTACCAGAGGCTGCGCCACGAGCTGGAAGCGGAGGGGATAGTCTTCCGCTCGGATACGGACACCGAGGTGATCGTCCAGCTTCTGGAGCGTTACGTCGAGTCGGGGATGACGCTTGTGCAGGCCGCGCAGAACACGTTCGACCAGCTTGAAGGCTCCAACGCCATCGTCGCGATGAGCGTCGTCGAACCCGACAGGCTGGTGACGACGCGGCTGGGCAACGCGGGCGGGATCACGCTGGGGTTGGGCGAGGGCGAAATGTTCATCGCCTCGGATATTCCGGCGATCCTGGAGTATACGCGCGACATGGTCTTTCTGGAGAACCGCCAGATGGCCGTGGTAACGCGGGACGGATACGAGGTGACGACCCTCGGTGGGGAGCCCGTGGACCCTGTGGTGCACGCCATTTCGTGGGACCCGGTCAGCGCGGTGAAGGGCGAGTACAAGCATTTCATGCAGAAAGAGATCTTCGAGCAGCCCCGCGCCCTCATCGATACCCTGAGCGGCCGGGTCGATTTCGAGCAGGCCACCATCTCTCTGCCGGAGATGAACCTCACGCCGGAGCTGGTCAGAGGGCTGCGCAAGATTGCCATCGTCGCCTGCGGCACCAGCTATTACGGCGGGCTCGTCGGCAAGTACATGATCGAATCCCTCGCCCGCATCCCGGTCGAAGTGGAGTACGCCTCTGAGTTTCGCTATTACAACCCGATTATCGACGAGCACAGCGCCGTGCTATCGATCACCCAGTCGGGCGAAACGGCCGATACACTGGCGGCCACCGAGCTGGCGCGGGAGAATGGGGCGCTGCTCTGGAGCATCGTCAACGTGATGGGCAGCCAGGCGATGCGCGCCGCCGACGGCTACATCCTGATGAAAGCCGGGCCGGAGATCGGCGTCGCCAGCACCAAGGCGTTTACGACTTCGATGGCCGACCTGTACATGCTGGCCTGCGTGCTGGGCGAGATGCGCGGCACGCTGCGGGCGGAGGATATCCGGCGCTGCGCCGACGAGCTGAACCACCTGCCGCATCTGGCGGGGCGCGTGCTGGATCACGATCCTGAGTACAGCCAGCTGGCCGACCAGTTCTACCGGGCGGAAAACTTCCTTTTCCTCGGGCGGGGCATCAACTACCCGGTTGCCATGGAAGGCGCGCTCAAGCTCAAAGAGATCAGCTACATCCACGCCGA
Source organism: Chloroflexota bacterium (assembly GCA_012515125.1). Classification (GTDB taxonomy): domain Bacteria; phylum Chloroflexota; class Anaerolineae; order Promineifilales; family Promineifilaceae; genus JAAYYY01. The sequence continues at coordinate 7,107 of JAAYYY010000560.1, read as the reverse complement.
GGGCTATCCCGCCGGAGAGATGAAGCACGGGCCTATCGCGCTGATTGACGAGCGCATGCCCGTCGTCGCCGTCGTTACCCGCGACCATCTGTACGACAAGATGGTCAGCCAGGTGGAGCAGGCTCGCGCGCGGGGCGGCGTCGTCATTGCCCTGGCGACAGAGGGGGACGAATCGATCCGCAGCAAGGCGGATCACGTCATCTACGTGCCGGAGACGCCGCCTCTGCTGGCGCCGATCGTCAACGTCATGCCGCTGCAACTGCTGAGCTACCACATCGCGGTGCGGCGTGGAGCCGACGTCGATCAGCCCAGGAACCTGGCGAAAAGCGTGACCGTGGAATAGACAGAGGGTGGGGAGCCCCTCTCTCACTGGCTTTTCTGAAAGGTGATATTTGTCATGGCCGAGGGATGAACTATATCTCTTGCGCCGCCGATCTGATCCCATCATCCTATAGAGGAGGCAAGCCAGATTTGGAAGACAATGGCTCTTGCTGACAGTTTGCGCTAGGGGTTGTGGCGCCGGTACCGCATCGTAACCAGACCCGAGGAGGTCCCATGGAGAAACCATCGGTCCAAGCGCCGGCCATGTACGCCAGGTTATTCGGGTTGCCGGGGAGCCGCTACCTTCCACCACGAGGGCCACGATGCAACTAACGGGCATCCACGTCGTGCTGACGTACCAGTGCCAGTTCGAGTGTGGTCATTGCTTTATCTGGGGCAGGGGTGGGCACAGCGGCATCTTTCACCCGGACGGGCTGGCCGTCGTGCTGGATCAGGCGGCGGCGCTGGGAACCATCAAAGAGATATGCTTCGAGGGTGGGGAGACCTTCGTCTATTACCCGCTTCTGATCGCCGCCGTGCGCAGCGCAGCGTCGCGGCGTTTCCGCCCTGCCGTGATTACCAACGGCTACTGGGCCAACAGCGCCCAGCAGGCGCGCTTGTGGCTTGAGCGACTCGTCACTGCCGGCCTGCAGCGCATCCTTTTCGTGGCCGAGGGCCTTGGCGGCGCCGCAGAGGACCTGACGGCACACCCAGCCGTCGTCGTGTCGCAGGAGATGGGGCTGGACACGGCCATCATTGGGGCCGGGGAGCGTGCCGGCGGTCAGATGTCCGGCCTTGGGCAGGCCGGCTGGCCACAGCTCACCTGCGGGCGGGTCCGCCGGACTCCCGGCGATGGGGCGCTCTATCCCTGGACGACGTTCACAACCTGCCCATACGAGCAGCTAGCCAGCCCAAGCCACGTCCACATCGACCCCTTCGGGGATGTCCATCTCTGCCGGGGGCTGATCATCGGCAACATTTTCGACTGCCCGCTGGCAAGCATCGCGGCTTATCACGCGCCGGAGCGACACCCAATCGTCGGCCCGCTGCTGACAGACGGCCCGGCCGGACTGGTTACCCGCTACGGCTTGCAGCCCGAAAGCGCCTATACCGCGGCATGCCAGCTTTGCCGGCACAGCCTGGCGCAGCTCTGGCCCCGCTTTCCAACGCGCCGGGCCGGGCAGCCGGCGATAGGCGGCGCTCCATGTGAAGATTGAAGATAACAACCAGTTGCCAGCAAAGGAACAGAAGCTGGCGGGAGGACGATGCACATTATTGGCGAAGACAATCGACTTATCTCGAGTCAGGTAACGGATGCTCATCGCGATAGCGGCGCGCGCTTCTTCCCGTAGCCGGGGGAGCTGTCGCCGGCTGGTGTTGACCCGCGCGATCCTGAACAGGTGGCTATCTGGCAGACGGCGCATATCTGCGCCGCCTCCTATCTGCTGCACGAACTCGTCGCCTGGGCAATGGCGGGCTAATCGAAATACAGGAGACAGACAATGTTGGCAGAACAGGCAGAACACAATGAAGAAATAGATGTCGAGGAGCTGCTGCGCAAGGCGCAACGGCCGGGACCGATCTCGATGGAGCTACATGCCTTCTATCGCGGCAAGGTCGAGACGGCCCTCAAGGCGCCCGTGCGCAGCTTCGACGACTTCGCCTACTGGTATACGCCGGGCGTCGCCGCGCCCTGCCGCGCCATCGAGGCGGACCCGGAGCAGGTGTACGAGCTGACGAACAAATGGAACACGGTGGCTGTGGTCAGCGATGGCACCCGCGTCCTGGGGCTGGGCGACATCGGCCCGAAGGCGGGCCTGCCGGTGATGGAAGGCAAGGCGCTCCTCTACAAATATCTGGGCGGCGTGGACGCCGTGGCGATCATGCTGGACACAAAGGACCCGGACAAGATCATCGACACGGTGTTGATGCTGCAGCCGGCCTTTGGCGGTGTGAACCTTGAAGACATCTCGCAGCCCAAATGCTTCCGCATCCTGGACACGCTGCGCGAGAAGGCCGAGATCCCGGTCTGGCACGACGACCAGCAGGGGACGGCGACGGTCACCCTGGCGGCGCTGATGAACGCCCTCAAGGTCGTCGGCAAGAAGAAGGAAGAGGTGAGTATCACCTTCGTCGGCGTCGGCGCTTCGAACGTCGCCATTGCTCGCCTGATCTTCGGCTGGGGCGTCGATCCGGGCAAATGCTACATGGTAGACAGCAAGGGCATTCTCGGCCCGCACCGCCGCGATATCTACATGCGCCGGGCCGAGTACGTGGACAAGTGGCGCTACGCCAACCTGACCAATGCCGAGGGCCGCGAAGGCGACATCGCCGAGGCGATGGCGAATGTGGACGTGGTGGTGGCGCTCTCCCGCTCTGGCCCCGGCGTGATCCAGCCGGAATGGGTGGAGACGATGAACGACGACGCCATCGTCTTCGCCTGCGCCAACCCGGTGCCGGAAATCTGGCCGTGGGAAGCGAAACAGGCGGGCGCGCGCATCGTCGCCACCGGCCGGTCGGACTTCCCCAACCAGGTCAACAACTCGCTCGGATTCCCCGGCATCTTCCGGGGCGCGCTGGATGTCCGGGCGCGGACCATCACCGACGAGATGTGCTTCGCCGCCGCTGCGGCCCTGGCCGACCATATCGGCGACCGCCTGGACGACGACCACATCCTGCCGACGATGGACGACTGGGAAATCTTCGCCCGCGAGGCAGCGGCAGTCGGCATGAAGGCCCAGGAACAGGGCGTGGCCCGCGTCGAGCGCAGCTACGACGAGCTGTTTGAGCACGCTGCGGCGATGATTGGCCGGTCGCACCGGCTGACAGAGACGATGATGGCTGACGGTTTCATTGCCGAAGCTCCCGAACATGGAAACGGCGAAGGAGGGTAAGATGTACGACCTGATTATCATCGGCGGCGGTCCCGCCGGGCTTACGGCGGCGATCTATGCTATCCGCAAACGTCTCAACGTCCTGCTCGTCAGCAAGGATCTCGGCGGCAAGACCAACTACCATCTGGAGCTGCCGGACCAGGAGAGCCACCAGGTGATCCGGGGCGTGGACCTGGTAGACCGCTTCCGGCGCGAGCTGGAGTACCTGGATTTCGCCCGGCACATGGAGCCGGTCGAGCGCGTCATCCGGAATGACGACGGCACGTTCACCGTGCAGACGAAGGGAGGCGCCGAGCTGTTCGCCCGCGCCGTGCTGGTGGCGACGGGAAGCCGGCAGGAATGGCTCAACGTGCCCGGCGAGCGGGAGTATCTCTCCAAGGGGCTCTGTTATTCGGCGTTGAGCTACGCGCCCCTGTTCATCGACAAGAAGACGGTTGTCATCGGCGAAGGCGAGCTGGCGCTGCGCTCGGCGGGCGAGCTGGCGACTGTCGCCGCGCACGTGCATCTCGTCGGCCCCAGCGGGGCGATACTGGACACGCCGCTGGGCCAGAAGCTCCAGCGCGCCGAGAACGTGACCATTCTCCAGGACCACCGCGTCGTGCGCGTGTTGGGCAATGGCTACGCCAATAAAGTCGTCGTGGACACGCCGGGCGGCGAAGAGCTGGAGCTGGCGGCTGACGGCACGTTCGTCGAACGCTCCCTCATCCCGAACAGCGCGATGGTCGCCGACCTCGTAGAGCTCGACCGTCAGGGGCGGATTAAGGTCGATTGGGGGAATCGCACCAGCGTGCCCGGCCTGTTCGCCGCCGGCGACGTGACCAGCGTCTATGCCGAACAGGTGCTCATCGCCGTGGGCGAAGGGGCCAAGGCGGCTCTCAGCGCCTACGACTACCTGCTCCCTTATCTCTAGCCTCGACAGAAGGGGGCCGGTTGTCCGGCCCCCTTCCTTTCTGCACATCCTATCTGTATCTGCCGTTTGTAACCGTGATACATTGAGCCGCTGCGGCGGGCGCAACGCGCTGATGATCGCCGCCCGCCACGTCTGGGGTACAATCACCGGATTGCTGGTGAGTTATCTGAGCGAAGAGGTGGGCGAATGAGAGTGGAGAAAGGCGTGATGGTGGCGCTCGGCTACGGCAAGTACTTTCGCTCCGACGCGATTGTCGGGCTGGAGCCGATAGAGGACGAAGAAGGGCGCGGCCCGGGCCAGCGCACACGGGTCTACGTCGAGGGTCTTGGCGAGCCGGTCGTCGCTTCCCGGTCGCAGAGCACTATTCTGCGCGATATGGTGGAGACGCCGCGCGAGGTGACCCGCGCGGGGGAGCAGTATCGCCTGCTGGTGGACATTCTGGAGACGGTGCGCGACATTAATCCCGTGTTGCGCCAGATTATCAGACAGCAGGCGAACTGGGACCTGGACCGGCTGGAGCGGCAGATTCTGTCTACGGTGAGCGAAGGCGAATAGGGAGAGTGGTTAGCCGGCGGGCAGGGGAGGCCCGGCGAAGGCCTCCCCGGTCGTGAGGTGGACGTTACTTCCAGTCGGTGCGTAGCGACTGGCGCTGATTGATGTACTTATCGGCGGCAATCGCCGCGACGACCCCATCCGCTGCCGCAATCACTGCCTGCTTGATATGGTCACAGAGCAGATCGCCGACGGCGAAGACGCCGGGAATCCGCGTCTGCATCTCACGATCCACGACGAGGCAGCCCTCCCGCGCCGTCTCGACCTGGCCCATCAAATAGTCGGTGATGGGCAGGCCGCCCTGCAGGTAGACAAAAGCGCCCCTGACGGGCAGCGTTTCTTCCTCACCTCGGCGCGGCTGCACGCGCACGCTATCGACGGCGCCGTTGCCACAGATCTGCTTGAGCCGCGTGCCGAGACGCAACTCGATTTTCGGATGTTCGGCCACTTCGGCGACGAGATGATCGCGCGCCTTTAGCTCTGGGGTGGGCGAGATGAGGTGGATCTTCCCGGCGAACTTGGTCAGGAAGAGCGCCTCCTCCAGCGCCTCGTCGTTATTTCCCACGACGGCGACATCCTGCTGGCGGAAAAAGGCGCCGTCACAGGTGGCGCAGTAGCTGACGCCGCGCCCCAGAAACTCGACCTCGCCGGGAATGGCGCCCGTCCGGCCCATCGATCCAGTCGCTAGAATGACGGCCTGAGCCGTGTAGCTGTTTGTGCCCGCCATGACCATCTTCGGCTCCGAGGTCAGGTCGACGCCGACCACCTTGTCGGTGATGAACGTCGCGCCGAACGATTCGGCCTGCGCGCGCATGGTCTCTATCAGCTCCGCGCCGTTGATCGGGCCGGGCACACCCGGGTAGTTGCTGATCTTAGCCGTGAGACCCAGCGCCCCGGCCGTCAGTCCCTTGTCGATGACCAGCGTGCGCAGGTCGGCGCGCGCGGTGTAAATCGCCGCGCTGGCGCCGGCCGGCCCGCCGCCAATGATTATAACGTCGTAGTTGTTGTCACTCTGCGACCCGGCATAGCCGAAGCCTGATACCAACCCTTCCATATACTAACCATCCCTCTTCAACTGAACCTGTGTCACCCGCCCGCCGCTTCCCGCTCAGGCTGCCGCCTGCACCGCTTCCTGCAGCCGGGCCATGACCATTGCCTCGGGCATGGCCCCTTCCAGATGAACCGTCTCGTTGATGACGGTGCGCGGCACGCCCTGCACCTGGTACTTCATGGACAGGTGCGGGAACTCGATGGCCTCGACCATGTCTCCACGAATCAGCTCGCTCTCCATGGCGAGCTGGTGCGCCAGCAACACGGCGCGCGGGCAGTAGGGGCAGGTCGGCGTGACGAAGACCTGGAAATGGACCGGGGTCTGCAGCTCGGCCACCTGCCGGCGCGTCGCTTCCGAAAGGCCCGAATCGCCGCTCGATACCATGCGGATGTCCTCGATCAGCGTGCCGAATTCATAGCCGGACGGGATGCCGAAGAAACGAATGCCGTAGTCCTTGGGTTCGTCGCCGCCGCGCATGACGATCAGCGCCGGCAGCTTGTCGATGCCATACGCCGCCGCCTTCTCCTCGTCGGCGAGCAGGTCGTAGACTTCGAGCTCGATCCTGTCCGATAGCGCGGTAACCTCTTCCGCGATCTGCCGCGTCTCGGCGCAGTACTGGCACTCGTGCTCCTGCGTGAACACGATCAGCTTCACCGGTGCCGTCAGGGCTTCAAACTCCTTGCGGATCTGGCGGCGGTCTTCGTCTCTCAATAAGCTCATCGATTGTCCTCCATAAAAGCAGGCCCGTGCTGGCATGCACGGGCGGCACGTTTTAACGTATATAGCTACAATACAAGTATTATCCAATGATGTAAGAAGGCGACAAGAAGCGTGTAATGATTCGGTAAAGGCCATTTACACGGGCCGTCAGGCGGGATAAGCTTGGCGTCTGGTGCAATACGAGACGGGAGAAAAGGACAGTCGATGAAACGCTTCTGGCTTCTGACGGTACTGGTATTGTTGCTGGCGGCTTGTGGCGGCGCGGCACAGGAAGCCACGCTCCCGGAAGAGAGGCTGGGCGACGCGCATCTATCGCTGCCCGACACGGTAGATGTGGAGACGGTGGCGGAGGTGAGGGAGCGCGACGACGTGCTGGTGCTCGACGTGCGCGAGCAGTGGGAATACGACGAGGGGCACATCCCCGGCGTGACGCTGATGCCCATGGCCAAGGTCTCCCAGCGCCTGGACGAGATACCGGCCGACAAGACGGTGATTGTGACCTGCCGGAGCGGCAACCGCAGCGGGCAGGTCGCCGACTACCTGCGGCAGCAAGGGTTCGACAACGTGCACAATATGGACGGCGGCATCCTCGCCTGGGAAGCGGCGGGCTACGACGTCGAACGTTAGCGAGCAGATCCCCACACAGGTTGCCTGTTCGC